>DAOVNC010000073.1 GCA_030630445.1 Kiritimatiellales bacterium
GCAGCTTGTGATCGAGGACTTGGAGTTCGCCGGTGAACTCGTTGATCTTCTGCGCATATTCCGTCAGCTTTTCGCGGGTCACGTAGATGTCCATTCCGCGCACTTCTTCAGCAAGATCCTTGTAGCGCTTGGCCTTGCCCGCCTGCCGCTGGAGCGAAATAATCTGCCGCTTGACTTCGCGAATGACGTCGGCGAGGCGCAGCAGGTTGGCTTCGGTGTGTTCGAGTTTGCGCAGGGCCTCCTTTTTGTCGGCCTTGTATTTGGTGATGCCGCTGGCCTCCTCGAAGACGTTGCGGCGGTCTTCCGGGCGCGAGCTGAGAATTTGGTCGATCTTTCCTTGTTCGAGGATGGAGTAGGAGTCGGTGCCGATGCCGGTATCCATGAACAACCGTTGGATATCCTTGAGGCGGCAGGCCTTGCGGTTGAGGAAATAGCCGCTTTCGCCGGAGCGGAAGACGCGGCGGGCGATGCAGACTTCGTCGTATTCCACGCCGAGGGCTCCGTTGCAGTCGGCGAGCGTGATACTCACCTCGGCCATTCCGAGGGGTTTCTGCGAGGCGGTTCCGTTGAAGATAACGTCCTCCATCTTGGCGCCGCGCAGCGCGCGGGCGCGCTGTTCGCCGAGCACCCAGCGCACGGCGTCGGAAACATTGCTTTTCCCGCAGCCGTTCGGTCCCACGATCGCCGTCATTCCCGGCTCGAATTCGAGCTTGGTTTTGTTTGCGAAGCTTTTAAATCCTATAATTTCCAAACTTTTAAGGTACACGGGTGAAACTCCTCCAAAAAAAGATCACGCAACCTACCACAAAATCCAGTGGTTATAAAAACGGTTTCTCCGGGGAGTTGACTCAAATATGGCTCAACGCGTGGCTTGCAAAGCCCCGTATTCCGTGTAGCATCCTCTCTTTGTAATTTTTAGAAGGAGAATCTATGGCTAAAGAGGAAGCAATCGAGGCGGAAGGCGTAGTGAAAAAAGTACTGCCGGCCACCATGTACCGCGTTGAGTTGGAGAACGGGCACGAAATCCTGGCCCATATTTCGGGTAAGATGCGCAAGCACTTTATTCGCATCGCCGTCGGCGACAAGGTCACCGTTGCAATCTCCCCCTACGACCTGGAAAAAGGGCGCATTACCTTCCGCCACCGGAATTAGCGACCCATGGCGAAGCGGAGTCTGTGGGGTAGCAAGGCCGGGTTCCTGTTGGCCGCCATTGGATCGGCGGTCGGACTCGGCAACATCTGGCGCTTTGGCTACATGGCCTACGAAAACGGCGGCGGTGCATTTCTGGTTCCCTACGCCGCGGCCTTGGTGTTGGCCGGCATTCCGCTGATGATTCTGGAGTATACCCTTGGTCATCGCGAAAAAGCCTCTTCTCCGTTGGCTTTCGCCCGCATCGACCGCAGGTGGGAAACCATTGGTTGGTGGATGCCGACCGTCGCTTTTTTCGGCATTACCCTTTTCTACGCCGTCGTCATTGGCTGGTGCATGAACTATTTCGTGTTCTCGTTCAACCAGGCGTGGGGTTCCGATACCGGCGCGTTTTTTATGGAAACCTTCCTGCAGGCGTCGGATTCGCCATTCGACCTAGGCGGTATCCGCTGGCCCATCCTTGGCGGAACCATATTGACGTGGGGGATCAGCTGGACCATCTGCTACCGCGAAGTCAACCATGGCATTGAAAAGGCAAGCATGGTTTTTATGCCGTTGCTGTTTGTCCTTACGCTGGTTCTAGTGGGATGGTCGCTACAGTTGGAAGGCGCGTGGGAGGCGATCAAGACGCACTACCTCTCCGCAGAATGGGGAAAGATCAATCCGTTTACGGCAAGCGGAAGCAAGGTGTGGGTCGCGGCCTTTGGCCAGATCTTTTTCACGCTCTCGCTCGGCTTCGGCATCATGATCACCTATGCCAGCTACCTACCGAAAAAGACCGACATTGTCGGCAACGCGCTTATCACCTCCGTACTCAACTGCCTCTACTCCTTTCTGACCGGCTTTGCCGTGTTCGGCACGATCGGCTTCATGGCGGCGTCCAAGGGAGTGCCTTTCGCGGAGGCGATCAAGAGCGGTCCGGGGTTGGCATTTGTCGTCTATCCCGAGGCGATCAACCAGCTTCCTTCCGGGCAAACCATCTTTGGCCTGCTCTTCTTTTTGGTGCTGATCATGGCCGGGCTTTCCTCTGCCATCTCGCTCATCGAGGCCTTTTGTTGCTCGCTCATCGACAAGTTTAGCTTTAGCCGCAAGAAGACTGTAACCGTCGTTTGCTTGATCGGGTGCCTCGGCAGCGTGATTTTCACCACCCGTGCCGGGTTATGGATTCTCGACATCGTCGACCACTTCGTGAACAACTATGGCCTAGTCACCGGCGGCATCGTCGAATGCCTGCTGGTGGGTTGGGTGCTCAAGGCCGCCGTTGCCCGCCGCCATGTGGATGGCGCGGGCGGGGTCAAGCTTCCGAAGCTCTGGGAGGTGTTGATCAAATTCGTCACGCCCTCCATTCTCATCATTGTGATCGGCTTCGCGCTCTACAGCGAATTTTCCGGAAACTATGGCGACTATTCCACCAAGGCGTTGCTGTGTTTGGGGGTGGGCTGGTTGGTCGCCGCATTCATCATCTCCATCGTCCTAATGCGCTACCCGTGGAGCGGTGCCAAGCTCGCCCACGAGCACGAGCCCGAGGAAGACCACCTTTTAGTGTAGAACGAGCGTCTCGCTCGTTCAGGCAAGCGAGACGCTTGCGCTACTTTACCTTACGCCCCTCTGCGATCCATTGCAGGGCTTCGGGGTAGGCCTCGTGCTCTTGCTCATGGATTTTGGTCATGAGCGAGTTAAGCGTGTCGGCGTCTTCAATTGCGACGCATCTTTGGTTAATGATTGCGCCGGTATCGACACCCGCATCGACAAAGTGGACGGTGCACCCAGTAAACTTGACGCCATAGTCGTATGCTTGCTTGCCGCTATCGAGTCCGGGAAAGCTGGGAAGGAGGGAGGGATGGATGTTGACGATGCGCCCGGCGTATGCGTTGAGCAGGCCATTCTTCACAATCCGCATGAATCCCGCCAGCGCGATAAAGTCCACGCCGTGCGCTTTCAATATTTGGAGCACTTTCTCTTCGGCCTCGCCATCGAGCTTGGTTTTGAACGGGGCGCAGTCGAAATGGATTGCCGGAATGTTGTGCTTCCGTGCGCGCTTAAGGATGAATGCATCCTCCACGTCCGACAGCACGCATTTGATCTCCGCATCCAGCGTTCCCGCCTCTACGGCATCGATAATCGCCTGGCAGTTCGTTCCCGATCCCGATCCAAAAATAGCCAGCTTCAACATGAACCTACTCCTTGTTGTTTGAAGTCTTGGAAGCTACTATGACGCGGATTTTTTAACAACCAAAGATAGGGAAATACAATGCATCTAAAAATCAAACCGCTCAACGACGCCGCACGCGAAACCTATTCCGATCACGGACACTTCCACGAAGGCGATGCCGGGCTCGACCTCTACGTACTCGAAGATACCACCATCGAACCCGGCGAAACCAAAGCCATTAAGCTCGGTATTGCCTGCGAGCCGGAGGATGGCCGCGCCTATTTCCTCATCCCTCGTTCCAGTATTTCCAAAACCCCGCTGCGCATGGCCAACTCTATCGGCTTGATCGACGGCGGCTATCGCGGTGAGCTCATGGCCATGTGCGACAACATCAAGGGTTTCACCTTCACCGCCGAAAAAGGACAGCGCCTCTTCCAGGTTGTCGCCTGCGACTGCACCCCGATCTACTACGAAATGGTTGACGAATTGAGCGAGACAACGCGTGGGGCAGGGGGATTTGGTTCCACGGGGAAATAGGAGTGTAACGAGTAATTCGTAATGCGTAAGGAACGCTAGTTACGAATTACTCGTTACTCATTACATCCAATGTCTGAAAAAAACGAACAACCCGAATACGCCATCAAACCGACCGCCTTGCGTATTTGCGACATGCCGGCGCAGCTGCGGCCGCGCGAGGAGTTCGAGCGGGTCGGGGCAGAGAATGTTTCCGATGCCGTTTTGCTGGCGTTGATTCTTCGCACAGGCACACAGAAAGTGAATGTGGTCGCTCTGGCGCAGATTCTTCTCTCCAAATATGGATCTTTGACGGCTCTTGCGAAGGTGTCAGCCAAGGAGTTGGCCAAGGACAAGGAACTTCCAGGCATTGGAATCGTCAAGGCGCAGATGATCAAGGCGGCAATGGAGCTGGCGCAACGGCTGACGCGGGAAAGCGTTGGTGAAAGCCCTATCGTTATCACGCCCGAGCAAGCTGCCGCCGTGTTGCGCGAACGCGCGCGGATTTTGCAGCATGAAGTCTTCTGGGCGCTGATGCTCGACACCAAGAACCGGCTGATCGGCGAGCCCAAGCAAATTAGCCAAGGCACGCTGAACAGTAGTCTCGTTCATCCACGCGAATTGTTTAAAAAGGCGGTCGAGCATTCCTGCGCGGCGATGATCCTTGCGCACAACCACCCGTCCGGCGACCCGACCCCGTCGTCGGAGGACATCAAGATTACGAAGCAGTTGATTAGTGCGGGCGAGGTAATGGGTATCCGGGTGCTCGACCACATCGTTATCGGCCACCGCAGGCATAACTCCAACACCGACTTCCTAAGCCTGCGCGAAGCCGGGTTGGTTAATTTTGGATAATTCGTACCGCAGGCGGCTCGCCTGCTCTGGAGCAAGCATGAGCAAACAAACACTTCATTTTGAAAGCATTGGCGGGGCGAGCGGGGATATGATTCTCGGCACACTGGTTGGACTCGGCGTTTCGGTCGATGAGCTGAACGAGGAACTAAAATCGCTCAACGTCGACCCGTTCGAGATTGTGATCGACAAGGTGGTGGAGCAGGGGATGAGCGGGGTGCGCGCAACCGTTAAGGTCGAGGAACCGCATCACCATCACGACCAGGGACATCATCATGGTCGCCACTTGAGCACGATCCTCAAACTGATTGACGAGAGTGGGCTTCCCGCTGCTGTAAAGGAATCCGCGGCGTTGATGTTCCAGCGCATTGGCAAGGCCGAGGCTGCCATTCATGGAATCGATATCGAGAAGATCCATTTCCACGAAGTCGGGGCGATGGATTCGATTGTCGACATTGTGGGGTGCTGCCTTGCACTGCACAAACTGGGCGTGGATGGCGTTTCGATCCGCAACCTGCCGCAGGGCCACGGAACGCTCGAATGCGCCCATGGAACCTATCCCAATCCCGCGCCGGCCACGCTCCGCTTGCTTGAAGGATTCCCGGTGGTGGAGGTGGACGAGCCGTTTGAGCTGGTGACACCGACGGGTGCCGCGCTACTTTCAACTTGGCGAACAGCGGAAGTTCCGGCTTCGGGGAGCCAAGCCGTTAAGACGACCTACAGTTTTGGGCATCGCACGCTCAATCATCGGCCAAATTTATTGCGGGCAACGCTCTATGAAATAGCTAAAGATACGACGGTGGACGAATGCCTCGTGCTGGAGTGCAATCTCGACGACATCACGCCTGAACTCGTTGGATGCCTGTTCGATCACTTGCTCGAAGCGGGCGCGCTCGATGTTTTCACGACGCCGGTGTTTATGAAAAAACAACGGCAAGGTATTTTTCTGACGGTGCTTTGCATTCCCGCCGATCGCGAGAGGATGCTCGACCTCGTTTTCCGCGAATCCACCACCTTTGGAATTCGCGAGCGCTTGTCCAAACGCACCGTGCTGGAGCGTAGTTTCAAAGTAGTGGAGACCCCTTTTGGCGAAGTGCGGGTCAAAATTGGAAATCGCAATGGTGAGGTACTGACGGCTTCACCCGAAATCGAGGACTGCCGCAAGTTGGCAAAAGAAAACGGCGTCGCGGTCAGGAGGATCTATGAGGCCGCAATTAAAGGGGTTGAATGAAATATTGGATCGTTGCTTTTGCTTTGTTTGCGCTGGGCGTTTCGGCGGAAGTGCATTTTGCGAACGGCATCAAGATTGGCGAGGTCGATCAAGACTCGGCGATGGTCTGGACGCGCCTGACTCGCAATCCCGCGTTGAATATCGCCGGCGCGAGGTTCAAAAAAGTGAAAGCGCACGGGGTTCCGGCATCGGCGCAACTTCCAGAAGGAAAGACGCTCGCCGATATGGAGGGTGCGGTGCCGGGGGCTCCGGGCGAAGTACGCGTTGTTTGGCAAGCCAAGGGCGGGAAACCGGTTTCCAGCGATTGGGTAAAGGTGGGGGCGGAGACGGATTTTTCCCATCGGTTCGATTTGTCGGGATTGTCACCAGCCACGGAATATACCGTGAAGGTGGAGGCCAGGGAAGGGAGATCGTTTGCGGGAAGCTTTAGGACGGCCCCGCAGATAGATGCTGTTGTTCCGATTACCTTTGCCGTGGTGACGGGTCAGGATTTCGCTCGCCGGGATGATCTAGCCAAGGGGCATAAAATCTACCCGCAAATGCAGCGGTTCGGTTTGGACTTCTTTGTCCATACCGGTGACATTGAATACTACGACAAACCGCGCCCCTTCGCCACCAACCTGGAGTTTGCCCGGTTCAAGATGACGCGCATGTATGGCCTGCCGAATTTGGTGGAGTTTCACCGGAACACGCCGAGCTATTTCATCAAGGACGACCACGACACCACCAAGAACGACGCCTGGCCGGGACAGGGTTATGGCGAGCTGACATGGGTTCAAGGGGTGGAGATTTTTCGCGAGCAGTTCCCTGTGCTGGGAAAAAACTATCGCACTATTCGCTGGGGGAAGGATCTTCAAATCTGGCTGGTGGAAGGACGTGATTTTCGCAGTCCCAACGACATGCCCGATGGGCCTGAAAAGAGCATCTGGGGCAGGGAGCAGAAGGAATGGTTCTTCCGCACGGCCAAGGAATCCGACGCCGTATTCAAGGTGATCATCAGCCCGACGCCCATTGTCGGCCCCGACCGGGGGAGCAAAAACGACAACCACGCCAACGAAGGCTTTACGCATGAAGGCGACGAAGTCCGCAAATTCATTGCGGCGCAGAAAAACATGTTCGTGGCTTGCGGCGATCGCCATTGGCAGTATGTTTCGGTCGATGCCGAAACCGGGGTGAAGGAGTTTTCCTGTGGCCCGACTTCCGACAAGCATGCCGGTGGATGGAGCAACGATCAGCTTTTTCCGGAACACCGGTATTTGAATGTGCAGGGTGGATTCATGACTATTACGGTCGAGCGCAGGGACGGAGTGCCGGTTCTGCTTGCCCGCCATTACGATGTAGATGGGAACCTCTGCAACGAAGATGTGAATATGGGGAAATAGGAAAACCAAACGGAGATGGATGATGCGTAGATTATTTGTATTGCTGGCCGTATTGGCTATTGGAACTTCGGGTTATGCCGAGTTGAAGCTGGCGGCACTCTTCTCGGATGGAATGGTGCTGCAACGCGATCAGAAGGTCGCTGTGTGGGGCTGGGCGGATCCCGGTGCCGAGGTAACGGTTTCTTTTTCCGGCAAGGATAAAACCGTAAAGGCGGATGCGTCCGGAGCGTTCATGGTTCGCCTCGGGAAAATGAAAGCCTCCGCTCGACCCCGCTCGCTGAAGGTGGTGTCCGGTGCGGAATCGGCGAAAGTGAAAAATGTGCTCATCGGCGAAGTTTGGCTTTGTTCCGGCCAATCAAATATGCAAATGGCCGTGAACAGGGCAGATGATTTTGACAAGGAACAGGCTGCGGCCAACCACCCGTTGATTCGTATGTTCCTAACCGACCTGAAAGCCAATACCGAGCTGCAAAAGGACTGCACCGGTTCTTGGAAGGTTTGCACACCCGGCAATGTGGGAGCCTTTTCTGCCACCGCATACTTCTTTGGCCGCGAGATCCAGCAGGATTTAGACGTTCCTGTCGGACTGATCCGCTCTTGCTGGGGCGGAACACGCGTCGAGTCGTGGAGCCCAATGGCATCGATGGAACAGTACCCGCCGGTTGTGGAATACAAGGCCGCAGAAGATGCCAAGGCTGCTAAATTTGATGCGGCGGCGGAAGAGGCGCGCTATTCGAAGGCACTGGATGCATGGAAAGTAAAGGTGAAGACCGCCAAGGCCGATGGAAAGAAGCAACCGCGCCGCCCGAAAAAGAAAATCCATCCGCACCAATCGCAGAACTATCCGGCCAATCTCTATAACGCCATGATCAACCCGCTTGTTCCCTATGGCATGCGCGGCGCAATCTGGTATCAGGGAGAGGCAAACACGAAGTCGATCGAGCAGTCGATTCTCTATCGCGACCTGCTTGAAAACATGGTGGTTCAGTGGCGCAAGGACTGGGACGACGATTTCCCGTTCTATGCGGTTCAGTTGGTCAACTTCAAAGCACCTCAACAGAAACCGGTGGAGGACTCCGGCTGGGCATTCATCCGCGAAAGTTTCCTCAAGTTCCACAAGGAGGTTCCAAATGCTGGAATCGCCATCACGATCGATGTGGGCATGGAAAAAAACATTCACCCGACCAACAAGCAGGCCGTGGGCTATCGCCTCGCGCAGCAGGCGCTGGCCAAAACCTATAAAAAGGATGTTGTGGCAGGCGGCCCGATCTACAAATCAATGGAGAAAGATGGCAACAAGATCATTATCACGTTCGACGATATCGGTTCCGGCCTCGTTGAGCAGGGCGGGGATCCTCTCAAAACCTTCGCCATCGCGGGTGCGGACAAACAGTTTGTTTTCGCCCGAACAGCGATTGTTGGCGATACCGTGGTGGTCAGTTCATCCGAAATTTCCGACCCGGTGGCTGTTCGCTATGCGTGGGCAAACAATCCGGTGGGTTGCAACCTCTCCAACAAAGAGGGCTTTCCGGCTTCGCCGTTCCGCACCGACGACTGGCCGCCAGCCACCGAATAGCCCCAAAACCCGTTTGCGTTTTAGAACTCCCCGGATTATCTTCAATCTCCTTTGAAGTAATCGGGGATTTCTTATGTTGGCAAAACGAATTATTCCGTGTCTGGACGTGACCGGCGGACGTGTGGTTAAAGGCGTAAACTTTGTGGATTTGCGCGACGCAGGCGATCCGGTGGAATGCGCCAAGGCCTATGAAGCGCAGGGCGCGGACGAACTGACCTTCCTCGACATCACGGCGTCGAGCGACGGTCGCGACACGATGGTCGATATTGTCCGCCGTTGCGCGGAGCAGGTCTTCATGCCGCTGACCGTCGGCGGGGGAATCCGCACCCCGGTCGATGTGCGCAACATGCTCAAAGCGGGAGCCGACAAAGTTTCGTTCAATACGGCGGCAATCACCAATCCCGATATTCTCAACGAATGCTCGGATATGTTTGGTTCGCAATGCACGGTGCTGGCGATCGATGCGCGCCGGAACGGCGATGGAACCTGGGGCGTGTTCACCCACGGTGGCCGCAACCCGACTAAGCTCGACGCGATCAAATGGGCGATTGAAGGCACGCAGCGCGGCGCGGGAGAAATCCTGCTCACCAGCATGGATGCCGATGGCACCAAAGATGGCTACGACCTTGAACTTACCCGCGCCATTTCCGATGCCGTCGGGGTGCCCGTCATCGCCTCCGGCGGTGCGGGGACGTTGGAGCATTTGGCCGAGGCCGTTACCATCGGGAAAGCCGATGCGGTATTGGCGGCTTCCATTTTCCACTTTGGCGAATTCACGATCCGCGAAGTAAAGGAATACATGCGCGATCAAGGAATCGAAATGCGGTTGTAAACCGCGAATGAACGCAAATGAACACGAATCTATGAGAAAAATGAAATTAGCGTCTATTAGCGTTAATTCGCGGTTTAAAAAGGAGAAGACGATGAGCAAGGAATTGGAAGAAGGATTGGTGTTGGATCTGGACTGGAACAAGCTGGAAAAGGCCGTCGAAGGCACGAAGGGGATTATTCCCGTGGCCGTGCAGCATGCCGATACGAAGGAGGTCATTCTGGTGGCCTACATCAATCAGATAGCCTTCGAGGAATCGCTCAAACGCAAGATGCTCGTGCTCTGGAGTTCATCGCGCCAGGAGTTGTGGGTGAAGGGTCTAACCTCCGGTGAAACCTTCGAGCTGCTCGACGCCTACGTCAACTGCGAGCAAAACTCGCTCCTGTTCATCGTGCGCCCGAACCGCGGCGGCATCTGCCACACCAAGAACCAGAAGGGCGAGCCGCGCAACTGCTACTACCGCCAGATCAACCTCGACACCTCGGCGCTTGAAAACATCGACACGTAGACGAGGCATCTTGCCTCGTTGGGAATGGGCTTGTGCATTACTTCGGCATTGCAATGGATAGAGACGGTTTGAGCTTTTCCAGAACGAGGCTGGCGCGAAGCCATTCTGGAGGAACGACAGGTCACCCTCGTCTACACTAGGAGAATTATGCAAATAAAGATCAACGATTTAATGCAGCAGAGCGGCGTGAAGTTCGGCACCAGCGGCGCGCGCGGGCTGGCCGTGGAAATGACTGATCGGGTCTGCTACACCTATGCCAAGGGTTTTCTCCAATATCTGGAAGAATCCGGCGAGCTGAAAAAGAACGGCGTGTCGGTGATGATTGCTGGCGATCTGCGCCCCAGCACACCGCGTATCATGGCGGCAGTGGCCAAGGCCGTTTCCGACATGGGCTATGCACCGGTCAACTGCGGCTATATCCCTTCTCCGGCTGTGGCGCTCTACGGGCTGGAAAACGCCTGCCCTTCCATCATGGTGACGGGCAGCCACATCCCGGCCGACCGCAACGGAATCAAGTTTAACAAGTGCATTGGCGAAATCCTCAAGTATGACGAGGAGCAGATCCGCGAACAGGTGGTTGAAGTCGATGATTTCATTTTTGACGGTTCTCCATTCGGATTGCCGGAAGAAAACATTGATGCCCGGATCAACTATGTGAATCGCTATACGAAAACCTTCTCCTCGGATTGCCTTGGCGGGAAGAAGATCGGCATCTACCAGCATTCCGCGGTCGGCCGTGACATGCTCATTGAAATCTTTTCCGCCCTCGGCGCGGACGTTACGCCACTAGGCTTCTCCGATACCTTCATTCCGGTCGATACCGAAGCGATCCGTCCGGAAGATGTGAAACTGGCGCGCGAGTGGTCGGCCGAGAATGGGTTCGATACGATTCTCTCCACTGATGGCGATAGCGACCGCCCGCTGATTAGCGATGAAAAAGGTGAATGGCTGCGCGGTGATGTCGCATGCATTCTGGCGGCCAAATATTTAGGCGCCGATTCCGCCAGCACGCCAGTGAGTTGCAATACCGCTCTCGAGAAGTGCGGCTGGTTTGCGGACATCCGCCGCACCATGATTGGTTCTCCGTTTGTGGTGGCCTCCA
>DAOVNC010000364.1 GCA_030630445.1 Kiritimatiellales bacterium
CGAGTCCGACCATCTCTTGCGAAATTCCATTGCACTCCAAAACACTCTTCGCCACAGAAACCTCCCTGAAATAGATTTGAGTGACTATGTAATAATTTCTGCATTGGTACAATAGTAACTTCTAGACCCCTAAAACTCAACCCCGAGCATGGCGGTGCTAAGTGGGGCTTGATAAAGATTCTCCTTTATAGTGAGGATCCGGCGTTGTCGGATTATCCGAGGGTAATAAAAATGATAGAGGGGGCGAAAAGCGGCAGCAATGACGACGACGAATATTTGGCTGAAGCTTATTATAAAAATAAGCAGTATGATAAAGCGGTAATAATCATGGAGGAGCTCATCGATAGGTGGACAAGGTGGCTTAAAAAAGAGGGAACGTCTTTTCCCGATGAAAAACGCAAGAAGCTACAAAACCTAGAGAAATATAAGAAGGCGCTGGACGAGTCGAAGGAGGCCGAATAGTGCTTTCATTTGGATGCTTGTGCGTATTGCTGGGGCTGGGCTATTGGGTTCGGCGAAAGCTGGTCTTTCTGCAAAAGCTCTTCCTTCCCGCCAGCGTGATTGCCGGGTTGCTGGGATTATTTGTTTTTCAGTTGGCAAACGGGACGGGTCATCCCGTTCCTGCAACGGTTTCCCGCGGGTGGAGCGATCTCCCTTCGGCGTTGATCAACATTGTTTTTGCCTGCCTGTTTCTCGGCACGGCGCTGCCGAAGGTTTCCAAGGTTTGGAAAAGTTGTAGCCGCCAGTTGGCCTACGGTCAGATTGTTGCGTGGGGGCAGTATGCCGTCGGCTGCTTTTTTGTGCTCTTGTTGCTCGGCCCGATCTTTGGCCTGGACGATATCTTTGCGGGGATCATGCCCGTCGGCTTTGAGGGTGGCCACGGCACGGCGGGCGGAATGAAGGAAACCTTCGACCGTCTGGGCTATCCCGAATTGAAGGACTATGCCCTCGCCAGCGCCACCGGCGGAATCATGGGTGCAATCATTGTCGGCATGGGACTCGTCAACTGGGCGGTGCGCAAGGGCTATGTTGAAAAACGGAGTTCTGCTTTCGTAGAAGCGACGTCCTCGTCGCTTGCCGGTCAAGAGGCAGTGCGTGCGGAAAGCGACGAGGACGTCGCTTCTACGATAGACCAAGCCTTCGCGGAAGGCATTATTCCTGTTGGGAAACGTCCAAGCGCTGGAAAACTTACCGTTTCGAGCGACGTCATTGAATCGCTCTCGCTCCATCTTGTTTTTGTTGGCGCGGCGATCCTGCTGGGCTGGTTGATGAAGCAGGGGCTTTTGCTGCTGGCGGAACGGTTGCCGGAAACAGGTGCGGATATCATGGGAAGCTTCCCGCTCTTTCCATTGTGCATGCTCGGCGGCGTAGCCGTTCAATGGATGGCCGACCGGTTCGATAAGCACGAACACATGGACCACGGCCTGATGCTGCGCATCCAAAACTGCGCCCTCGACTTCCTCGTCGTTGCCGCCATCGCCACCATCCGGCTCGACGTCGTGGCCAAGGGCTGGATCCCGCTCGTCGTTCTGATTGTTGCCGGAATCCTCTGGAATGTATTTTGCCTCGTCGTCCTCGCGCGCCGCGCCTTCAAGGATGCCTGGTTCGAACGCGGCATCGCCGAGATGGGGCAGTCGATGGGTGTGACCGCGACGGGCCTGCTGCTTCTGCGCGTCGTCGATCCCGACTATGAAACCGAAGCTGCCGAAGCTTTTGCCGCCAAACAGCTCCTACACGAACCCTTCATGGGCGGCGGCCTCTGGACCGGCGCCGCCATCCCGCTGCTCGTCCTCTGGGGCGGCTGGACCATCCTCGGCATCGCCCTCGCCGCCATGGCCATTTGGGCGACCGTGCTCTACGGCATGAACCGCCGGGGTGGGTGAGCGGCCCGCTATTCCACCTGCTCGATCTCGCCGGGGCGCCAGGTTTTGTCGAACCAGGGATCTAGTGGGCCGTAGAGGCGCATGATGGTGAAGAAGCCTTTGCCGGGTACGGTTTGAACCCAATTTCCCTCTTTGCCTTTTGGAGCTTCCGGGCCGAAATATATGGTGTATGAACCGTCGGCGTTGGCTTGCACGTCGCCGGCTTGGCTGCTCAGGCTGGGGTAGTCTGTATCGGGGGTCTGCAACATGGATCGCGTTTGCGGGTCGTACAGGACAAACGACCAGAAATCCTTGGCCGGAATGTTTTTAGGTAGCACGAGCCGGTAGTTTTTCGAGCCGTCGAGATACGCACCATCTTTATCGACTGCCGCACAGGCATATTGCGATCCGATACCCACCATCTTAAATGTCATGGCCGGTGTGATGGCGGTGTAGGGATAGTGGAACATGGTGCGGGCATCCAGATCGCGGGCACCACTTTCTTTCATGAATTCGTGGTTGCCTCCGACAAACGGGGTAAACCAGGCGGAGTTTTCGAAATAGTAGGCACGGGGGTCGCGGCTTCTGAACGAAATGGCGCGAGCCGTCGCATTGCCCACGGCGGCGGCTTCCTCCAAGGTTTCCAGCGTCTCGGTGTCCGGCGCAAAAGGCTTGCCTTTCTCTATCCCGATGCCGGCCAGAAGTCCTAAAAATTCCGGACTAAATGCGGTGGCGGGTTCCTGATCGATCACCGTATGGATCTCCTCGTAGAACTTAATGTTGTTGGCATGGACGGTGTTGTAGTACATACCGGTGTAGTTGATGAACTTCATCTTTTTTCGCTGCTTGGGATCGGAGGCCAGCGGATAGATCTTGATGGTCTCCTTGGCCATCTTCACGGTCGCATCGGGTTTGCCATCCACCAGGAAACCGCGCCAGAACAATAGATGGCCAAAGGTTCTGGATTGGTAGGTAAAGTAACCCTCAGGCGTTTCGCCTTCCCAATCCGGAGGCAGGAAAAGGAATTTACCCCCTTTACCTTTATCTGGGCCGGCGTTGCCAAGATCCGCCACATAGCGGAAGTACTGGTCGTTCAACATGCCCAGGGTGTTGGGCGGACTCTCCACGATCATGGGGCCATTGCTCAAGTCCAGCGGGGTCCCCATATAAACACTTTCGGTGTTTCCCGTCAGGTACAAGGAGCGGGAACTCATCAGACCTGCTGATAGGATGATATCACCACTCTTGGCCCCAATATCATAAAACCCCTGTTGTAGTGCTAAAAGCGAAGCACCGGGAATCCCGTTCAAGAAGGCTTCCACCCCTCGCATAAATGTAAGATTGTCGTAAAGCAGATCGGTTGTTTTCTCGGTTGGAATCCCATCAAAGAACTCAAGTGTTCCGATGCGTGTTTCGACTTTGTCTGGCGTGGTGATGGACGCTGGAATTTCGGTCGCCATCAGGGGTTTGTCGCCAGTCGCCTTTACGGCCGGAACATCATTCATCAATGCAATGTCACCCGGTTTCCAAGTCTTGTCGAACCAAGGTTCCAGAGGGCCGTAAAGCCGAAGAAAGCTGATCCAGCCTTTGCCGGGGATCGTCTGAATCCAATTGCTTTCTTTGCCTTTTGGCGCTTTAGGGCCAAAGTAAATGTCGGTTGAGCCATCTTGGTTCTGTTTTACTATGCGCTCACTATTCAGGCCGGGGAATTGCTGATCTGTCTGTAGCATGGAGCGTGTCTGATTGTCATAAAGAACAAC
>DAOVNC010000079.1 GCA_030630445.1 Kiritimatiellales bacterium
CGACCAGGAAAAGGACAATGTTCGGTTGGCCGACCATCGTGCTCACCCGGATGCCGGCACTATCGGTGCCGTCCGGATTGGTGGCGGTGAGGGTGTAGGTGGTCGCGGCGCTGACCACCACCTGGGTGGACACCGTTCCCGTGACATCGCCAACACCTTGGTCGATGGCCAGCGTGGCGGCATCCGAAACCTGCCACGAGAGCGTGACCGTGTCGCCATAGTTCGCCACGGAGGCGGGGGAAGCCGTGAAAGAGTGGATGGTTGGAGGGTAGAGGTTCACCGCAACCGGAACCGACGAGGTGGCGCTTCCGTAGGCATTGTCGGCGATGAGGGTATAGGTGGTATCGGCATTGACCACCACTTGGGTGGACGTCGTTCCCGTGACCTCGCCGATGCCTTGGTCGATGCGCAGCGTGTCCGCATTGGTGGTCGACCAAGAGAGTGTGACCGAGCCACCGGCGTCAACCGTGGCGGGAGAAGCGGTTAAGGAACCGATCGTCGGTGGGGGTGGCGGAGGAGCGGCGCCGTCTTCAAGCGTGATTCCATCATAGATCGCGTAGGCGCCGCCGCCGGACAGACTGGTTTGATAGATTTCCAAGGTGTAGGTTCCTGCTCCGAGGGTGGTTCCCGCCAAGTCGAAGGCCACGCTGTGGTAGGCCGGGCTGGTTGCATAATCCACCGTGGAAGATCCCGTGACCGCTGCACCGAGCGTACCTCCGCTCAGGGAGTACACGAGGGTTGAAGAATAGGACTGGTCCTGGGTTCCGGTATTGGTGGTGTGCCCGGAGAGGACGGTCAGGGTCGAAAGATTCGTGGTGGTGTTGAGGGTGAAGGTCAGGCTAAAGCCGCGCTTCGACGTGCTTCCGTCGAGATTGTGATTCCGGCTGAGATAGATGTTGTTGGGGCCGGCATAGATGGCCGTTCCGCCCTGAAGCTGTGCAAAGCCACCCGAGGTGGTGCTGATGGTGGTCAGTCCGGAAATCGAGGAAACCATGGAACCGGTGGTCCAATCCGCGATGGCCACGCTGGATGACCCGGCTACATTGTCGGTATTGCCTGAAAAAACATAGGCCCCGGTGTTTCCATCAAAGTTCGAGGTGAATACCACCCCGCCCTGCGCAAAGGAAACGAGTGCGAGTAGCGCAATGGTTGTTATGCTTTTTTTCATTATATTTATTCCTCGGTCCAGGGTCCTGCATTAAAAAAGGGGGCCTCAAATCAAGACACCCCCTATCCTACCCGCCCCTGTCATCCTAACCGGAATGTGAAATTCGGTTGCGACTCGGGGCAAGCAGGTGATCTATCGAACTAGATCATGAGTCTACGGCGAACAAACAGGATTCCACCACCAAACAGCGCAACCATGCCAAGCGTGGCCGGTTCAGGGATGGCTTGGAGCGTGACACCGTCATAGATTGCGTAGGCACCGCCGCCAACCATATTGTTTACCGTCACCGACAAGGTGTAGTCTCCGGCACCAATGTCGGCAAATGACGACAGGTCGAAAGCTGAGGCGATGTAATCAACTCCAGCATAATCTATAGACCCAATAGTCTGTGTGATTGCGCCAACGATATCTCCCCCAGCGAGTGAAATCGTGAGGTCAGAAACATACGCCTGATTCTGCGTCCCTTGATTGTTGGTGTGGCCGGCACGCACCGTCAGGGTCGTTAGGTTCCATGAAGTATCAGTGGTGAAGGTCAGGCTGTAGCCGCGAGGATTCGCCCTATCAACAACATTGAGATTGTTGTTGATGTAGATATTATTCGGACCGGCAAAGGCAGCCGTTCCGCCCTGAAGCTGCGCGAATCCGGCACCGGGACTAATGGCGGTCAGTCCGGAAATCGCGGTGACCGAAGCGTCCGTAGTCCAGTCCGTGATGGCCACGGCAGCCGAGCCGGAGGCATTGTCGGTATTGCCTGGCAAAACCACGGCCCCGGTGTTTCCATCGAAGGCGGAGTCGAAGAGTACGTCGGCGCTGCTAACGCCAGCTATTGCAACGACTGCAATTGCCGTTATGATCTGTTTTTTCATTACTATTTCTCCTTGTTGTTTCTCATTCGTCACAGTCAGCGGCACCATGCCGCTATGGATTTCTGCAACAGAAAGTATAGACAGCTATTGAGTGATGACCCGATAGAAGGTTTGGTTCGGACCGATGATATTGGTGATGGTGATTTCACCACCGGTTCCTGCGATACCCGACATGAACGTATCCCAGCCTCCAACGATTAGATTCGAATTGGTTTCCACCGTGTAGGTTGATCCGGAGTCTCCGACCCACGAAATCTCCATCTCGGTCCCCCCGGAAACGGGGCCGGAAATCGAAAGGGTGGCCGCGTTCTTTGGCGCATCCGCCGCCAGCAGGATTCCGTCAAAGACCGCATAGGCACCGCCGCCAACCAGGTTGTTCTCATACACCTCCAGCGTGTAGGTCCCGGCTCCGATGGTGGTTCCCGTCAGGTCGAAAGGTGAATCGATGTAGGCTATGCCCGAATAATCCTGTTCCAGGATCGTCCGCGTGACGGCTGCACCGAGCGTCCCCCCGCTGAGGGAGATCGTGAGATCGGACGAGTAGGCCTGGTTCTGGGATGCGGTGTTGTTGCTGTGGCCTGCGCGTACCGTCAGGGGACCCTAGATTCCATGAGCGGTCGACGGTGAAGGTCAGGCTGTAGCCGCGGGGATCTACCCTATCGGCAATATTGAGGTTGTGATTGATGTAGACGTTGTCCGTACTGGCGAATGCCGTGCCTGCCATCGTCACAAATCCACCGCCGGGGCTGATGGCGGTCAGGTCGGAAATCGCGGTAACCGAAACGTCCGTGGTCCAGTCCGTAATGCCCAGGGTGGTCGAGCCGGAGGTATCATCAGCGGATGCAATCTCCTCGGCTCCGGTGTTTCCATCAAAGTCGGAGGAGAAGAGCACCGGATTTTGATTCAACGTAATCTCTACCGATTCAACAACGCTTCCATTAACGTTGGTTGCCGTGAGGGTATAGGTGGCGCTATTGGTAACAATAACCTGCGTGGAAGCCATTCCCGTGACATCGCCAATGCCTTGATCGATGCTGAGTCCGGTCGCGTCATCAACCTGCCAGGACAACGTGACCTCCGCCCCGGAAAAGACGTTCGTGCTGCTGGCGGTAAAGGACTGGATAACCGGCGGTGTGGCAATCACAGTGACCGGGACCGACGAGGTGGCGCTTCCATTGCCGTTGACGGCAATGAGGGTATAGGTGGTGTCGGCGGTGACAACGACATCGATTTGGGTAGCGCCCGAGACATCGCCGATGCCTTGGTCGAGGCTGAGCGAGTCCGCATTGGTGGTCTCCCAGGAAAGCGTGACGGTCTCGCCTGAAAAAACATTCGTGCTGCTGGCGTCGAACGATGTGATCGCTGGCTGTTGCGCGCCATTGTCGCCATCAAGCGTGATGCCGTCATAGATCGCGTAGGAACCGCTGCCATTGTTGTTCTGATACACTTGCAGGGTGTAGGTGCCGGCGCCGATGGTGGTTCCCGTCAGGTCGAAAGCCACGCTGTGGTAGGCCGGGGCGGTTCCATAATCCTCAGGGGACAATCCAGTGACTGCCGCACCCAGCGTACCCCCGGAGAGGGAAAAATTGAGATCCGAAGTGAAGCCCTGATCCTGGTTGCCCGTGTTGGTGCTGTGGCCGGAGAGAACGGTCAGGGTCGTTAGATCCCATGACGTATCGATGGTGAAGGTCAGGCTGTAGCCATGATCCGCATCCCCCAGATTGTGATTCCTGCTCAGATAAATGTTGCTGGGACCGGCATAGGTGCCCGCTCCGCCCTGAGTCTGTGCAAACCCACCTCCCTCGGCGGGGTGGATAGCGGTCAGGCCGGAAATCGAGGTAACCGATACATCGGTGGTCCAATCCGTGATGCTCACCGTGTTCGAACCGGTAACGTTATCTGTATTGCCCGCAAAGATGTGAGCCCCGGTATTGCCGTCAAAGCCCGAAGTGAAGAGCGCGGCGTGGCTAACGCCAACCATTGAAGCAACTGCAATTGCAGCTATAATCCGTTTATTCATTTTATTGTTCTCCCTTTTTTTGGTTTTTCCCTATGAATCCACTCATTCGGTTCACTAGGAACCGCTGCTGCCATGGATTTTTTAGCCATAACTTCAGACCGCTATGTTTTTTGAGTCAAGTTACGGTGAAGAGATATACCGCAGTTCAGGCCACACGGTCTATCGGTCAAATGACGGATGCGGAGAGAGATGAACATTTCGATACCAAACCGGCCGTGAGGGCCGTTTGTTCGCTCCGAAAAAACCTTGGAGCAACGCTCTTTCCGGTTGCCCCCCTACTCTCCGTTTCACTTCGAGTGAACTACATAGGTCTCCGGGAATGATGCCCTACGTAGTCCCATCGTAGCAGGGCGAAGATGGCCTTTACAGTGGTGCCCGGTTTGCGCAGCTCTTTTTGCAAGAACCTCAACGTGCCTTCAGGGCCGTTGAACGTTCCGGTCCGCAATCAGATAACGCCAGCGCGCAACGCCTTGGCCACGGCACCCGACTGGGACTGGACCTGCAGCTTTCCATAGATTTTTTCGAGGTGGGTTGCAACGGTGCTCCGGGCAATATCGAGCTTGGCAGCAATCTCCTTGACCGAAAGACCCTGAGCCAACTGTTCAAGCACATCGATCTCCCGCACGGTCAAATGGAAATCATCGACCGGAGTAGGTTTGCGAAATTCTTCAAGGACGATTTTCGCCACGGATGGGCTCAATGCCGCCCCGCCCATGAAAACCTGCTTCAAGCCCTTGATAATTTCAGGTCCCGTGGCCGTCTTCAACAGATAACCGGCTGCGCCGGCATCCAAGGCCTGGAACACCTTTTCCTTGTCTTCAAAAACCGTCAGAACAATCACGGTTATATCGGGAGCAAGGGTGGATAGTTTCTGGATGCCTTCCACGCCGCCCATTCCGGGAAGGCCCAGATCCATAAGCAGCAGATCCGGATGCGAATCCGACTCAACGGCCTCGAAAAGCCTGGAGCATGAAGAAAAGACCCGGCTACAGGTAATCTTCTTCTCGCGGTTTAACATCCGCTTTAACGTGCGTCTAAAAACCGTATCGTCTTCGACTATCCATATGGAGATCGGTATCATATCAATTCCCTATATCTCCGTGACTCATTCACCTTCGTTCTGTGGAAAACCATACTTATACAACACCAACGTAATGAAGAGGTGAGAATTCAGAATGAAGAATGGTGGAACTCAAGCGGCGTTGGCCTTTTATTAGTGGAAGCTGTCGCAGACCAACCATTCTTAATTTTGAAATCTTCATTCTAAATTCCCCAAAGCGAAACCGCATTAATTCGAGGTTGTATAGGCGTTGTCTGGTTCCTTGGAGAGGTTCACCAAAGGTACGCTCAACACAATCGAGGTTCCCTTGCCTGGTTGCGATACAATCTCCAACCTCCCCCCCATTTCCTTTGCACGTTCTTTCATGTTGTCCACGCCACAGCCATCCGATGCTTCCTCTGGATCAAAACCGCATCCATTATCGCGGACAGATACCTGAAGGAGTTGATCGTCCGTTGAAAAAGCCACCCACACCTGGGTTGCGTGAGCATGGCGGACGCAGTTATGCACGGCCTCCTTGAAAAACATGATCAAATACCGTTTAAACGCTAACGCGACCTCCATATTCGGGCAATCTGGCGGGATTTCAACAGAAAGCTCCATACCATGCAGCACCCGGTCCGCCCGTTCAACCAGCTTTTTTATCAAGTCCGGCAGATGGATCGTGCTTTGATCAATCACCCAGACTACCTCCCGCAACGATACACAGGCTTCGCGGGCCATTAGTGAAAGGTCGCCAAGCTCCTCCTTCATCTCGGCATCCGAGGTCATATTTTCCAACTGTTCAGCCGTAAGCGAAATGCTGCCCAGACTACTACCGACCTCATCATGCAAATCGCGGGTAATGCGCAACTTTAATATGTTCAGGACGCGTCGGCGTTGTCGCTTCAGAAACACCCTTCCAAAAATCAAGGCCATACAGAGGATGACGCTCCCCCAAATACTGATACGTAGCTGAAGTACACTCCATGTTTCCCGGGCCAATGCCAGCTCCCTTTCCATCACCGCCAGACGCCGGTCCAGCGGCCGACGCTGCGCAAGTCCCTTGATCCATTCTCCCTGCGGCAAAATCCGCCGTTGCCGGCTGCAGCCATCGACTAGGCGCGGCAGTTGGTCTAGGTATTCATCGGGAATCCCCTGCGCGGTGACCTTGCAGTCGACCGACCAGACCTCTTCATTGTGGGAAACCGAAATCTCCCCCAGCCCTAAAATCCGTTTTCCCTTATATTCACGGAGTCCTTCCATGGTAATGCGAACGTATCGTGCGTCATACCCTTCGCATTTCACAGAAAATAGGTCGCCACGGTGTATGTTCCCGCTGGCATTTTTCACCCCGAATACCCCAGCCTTTTTGAAGTCCGGATCGGTTGAAAGCTCCACCGAGATTTTCTCCGGAAATCCAAACGCCGACAGAGCCAGCAGATGCGGCGCCATGGCCGGCCAGAAATCAATGGGTCCGATGTCCCGCACACGGCCCAGATCCAGCGTGAACTGCACCTTGTCCGAAAGCGGCACTCCTCTTCCAGGTCGGATCAGCAGATCCTCCGATACAACCGTTTCATCGCTAAGAGGAAACCCAAACCCGCCCACACCGTCACGTAGGTATTGGGTATCCCACTCCGGCGGCATTGCGAGCGAATCAGACGCCTCTATCTTCGTGGTAATCCACACGCCCATGTTATCACCAACCTGACTGCCTGACTTCTGGCGGAACAGATAGATTTCACCCAGCGCAAAATACGCCATGCCCGATTCCCGCACCCCCTGCGGAACCGTGATGCGAACCTGCTTCGTGATCCGGTTGATCCCCGAAAAAAAGACCGGATACGGACCCGGATCCGGAAAATCTTCATCCATCCAGTTCACGACCGTTTCAAACTCGTCCGTTTTTCCATTCAGCACCTCGATCTTGAAACGCTTTGGAAAGGCATAGGCGCCGCCCTTGGACTTCATCGGATTAAAGGCCGGAGCAAAGGCAATCGAGTCGATCATAGGAGCCCAGACCATCTTGATATCAAGTTGGTGCGGCGGAAGCGAACCGTCGGGGCCGGGATCTTCGAACAAGGAATGGTAGCCCAGATGGTCGGACTGGAATTTTGGATCATGCTGCGGCAGCACGGATATCTTTTTGAGCAGTTGATCCCGCTCCGCCTCCAGTTGTTGGACACGCGCGCGCGGCCACCGCGTCCATTCCTCGGGCAGGTCGGCGGACCGTTCTGAAGGAAAACGCGGATCCACCTGCTCGGCCACGACGAACCCCGCCAACGCCAGTATCCATCCCGTAAAAAACAACCTGAAGCAAGCCTTCTTCATAGAGAAGGTACTCTAGTCCGGGCGTGGATGAATCCCAAGATGTTTCTATCGCACAGGGGCTATGGACGCACCCTGCCGTCCTTGACGAGTTTTTCAAGGATCTTGTCCATCTCGCCGGCAATCTCCGGAAACTCGTCAATCACGTTGGTGGTTTCGGCGATATCCTTGTCGAGGTCGTACAGCTGGCCCTTTTTGTTCTTTGGCGGGGCGATATATTTCCACTTCCCGCGCCGTAGCGCCTTGCCGTAGGCCTCTTCGACCATGAACGGTAGTCCGGCAGGATCCCGGCCGAAGAAGGCACGAAGCATGTTTCGGCTGTCAGGGGCTTCGTCGTGCTCGAGTTTAATATCGAACAGTTCCGCGAAAGAGGCCAGCAAGTCGATCTGGCTGACGAGTGCATCGGAGGTTCCCGGCTTGATTTTACCGGGCCAGCGAATGATGAATGGAACGCGGGTTCCGCCTTCGTAGATCTGGTATTTTCCACCCCGGTACGGTCCTGCGCCAAAGTGTCCGCCGTCACTGGCCGCATTGGAGGTCCGAACGGTGGTTCCATCCTTGTAGCCGTCGTCGTAGACGGGACCGTTGTCGCTGGAAAAGATCACGATGGTGTTTTTCGTCAAGCCGGCCTTTTCCAGCATCTTCATGATTTGGCCGGTGGACCAGTCGAGCTGCACCATGGCGTCGCCGCGATAGCCCAGCGTGGTCTTGCCTTGAAACCGCGGATGGGGAGTGCGCGGCACGTGGATATCCTGCGATGCAAAGTAGAGGAAGAACGGCTTGCGCTTGTGTGCGGCGATAAATTTTGCGGCTTGCTTCACAAACTCGTCGGCCATGGTTTCGTCGTCCCACAACGCCGCCTCTCCGCCTGCCATATAACCGATGCGCCCAATGCCGTTGATCACACTATTGTTATGCTCGTGCGAGCTTTGGTAGTAGGTCATCGCCTCGCGGTTTGTCTTTCCATCGGGATAGGGCGTACTGCCCGGCCTATCCACCGCCGCCTTGCTGCGGCCGACATGCAGCGGGTCGGATGGATCAAGATTCACCACACGATGGTTTTTGAGATAGACGGTTGGAACGCGGTCGTTCGTGGAAGGCAGCAGGAAGGAATAATCGAAACCGATTTCCAGCGGTCCCGGCTTTACGTCGGCGTTCCAGTCGACCGGAGTGCCCTTTTTGCCAAGACCCAGATGCCACTTGCCAATCACTCCGGTGGTGTACCCGGCTTTCTTGAACAGTTTCGGCAGCGTCATGATGTCCGTCGGGATCGTCAACGGCGCATTCGGCGTGAGAATCCGCACGCCGTGGCGGAACCCATGGACACCGGTCAGCAATGAAAACCGCGATGGCGTGCAGGTGGCGGCCGTGCAATGGGCATCCATGAACTGCAAACCCTGCTTGGCCAACCGGTCGATATTCGGCGTCGGAATCAGTTTCGCGCCATATACGCCAACATCGCCGAAGCCGACATCATCGCCATAGATAATCACAACATTCGGCCGCCACGCAGCCATGGTAGCCGTCGCCAGCGCAACCATCCCTATACACCCCACTAAACCAAATCGTTTCACATCCATCTCCTTTATTAAAATCATGCTACATGCAATACATAAGCTCCAACGGTCGTGCCGCTACTTCCTGTCGATCACAAAGTCGTCGATCACGAACAGCTTCCCATGCGACTTTTCGGTTTCGAAGGCGACATAGTAGTCGGTGTGGCTGCCGGTCCTGAAGGTGGCGGAAAACTTTCCGTTGCCTTCGGGGATGGCTTCGTCCAGCGCCTTGGCGTCATCGCCGCCGTCCTTGGTTTTCACTGTCACGCGGTAGTTGGCCTTGTCGTTGATGTAGTTGAAGCCAATCCGATAGCGGGTGTTTGGAGCCAGCTTGAGGGTCGACTGCACGGTCCGGTAGATTTCGCCGGTCTTGTTCTCGTTCTTGTTCTTGAGGGAAAACCGCCCGTTGATCGTATCCGAGGTGTACCCAGGATTCAACTCGGAGAGATGGGTGTGGTCCGTTCCGCTGGCGGCCACAAACGGGCCCCACTGTTCATCCACGTTTTCAAAGTCCTCGAAGAGGACATGTTTTCCCTGCGGGGTTCTTCCGGCCAGCGTGGCAATCCGCACATCGTCGAACTGCGCCGTGGAGGCGGAGTCGCCCTCCTCCACCCGTAGCAGCAACATGGCTTCCGACTTGCCCTGCGGGACATCAAACACAACCGCGAGCCGCTGGAACGTCGTTCCACGATATTTCGCCCGGCCTTCGGAGCGGTTGTGGTCGGTCCGGTCGACCCAGTTCTTCACGCTGGTGCCGCCGGGCACTTGAACGCCGATCTGCGCCTTGCGTCCGCCGGCGACATTGACCCATACGGAGGCGGAATAGGTTTTACCGGCGACCAGGCCGGTAATTTTCTGGGTGATGGTTGCGTCGGCCCCGCTGTTCTTTGCGGCATTGACCGTCAGCATGGCGTTGGCATTGCCGTCGACCTCGATGGTGATGTGGTCCGTTCCGGAAGCTGCCGAAGCCTTCGTCCACGTCGAAAAGCCATGGCTGCTGAAACCCTGGTCCTTGACCAGGCTGCCTTCGCCCCAGACGGTTTCCTGCTTGGGTTGTTCTGATTTGTAGACCACATACGGGGTGTTCGCTTCGGCCTTTACCGTCACCTTGCCCTGCTGCGAAACCTTGAGATCCGAAACGAATACCCGACCAAGGGGGGTAAGCTTGTACAGCTTGATCCGGCGTTTCCCCGACCAGGAGGCCGGAAGGTTCCAAGTGGAGGAGCCGCCGCCGGAGTTCCAATGGTAGGCCTTTTCCTCTTTTGCCGGATCCCAGGGAATGAACATGGCCTTGCCGTCGCTGATGAGGTTGCCGTCCTTGTAGAGCTTCCAGCCGTCGCTGTTGTCGACATGGACACCGCCTTCGAAATCAATCCGGGTGTCGGTCATTTTCATGATCGGGAAATGCTGCATGTATTTGGTCGGCAGGTTGTCCAGGAAGAACGTTTTAACCACCCTGTTGAAGTTATAGTTGTTTTCCCATCCGCCAATACCAAACGCCTTGGCGCCTTTGAGCAGGGGATCCTGCTTAAAGAGATCGGCTACATGGTTCTTTATGAACCGGATCAACTTGGTATCGGGCACGGCATAGAGATGGTGCGCCCAGAGTAGCTGCCGTTCCATCGGGCCGAAATATTCCGAGGCCACCAACCAGCCATTTTCGTTGAGCTTGGTGCCGAGCTTGTAGGCGGCCCAGAAGTCGTTGCCGTATTGGTTGCCATAGACATCGACATAGACCCAGGAAAGTCCCGGCAGTTCGGCATGCATCTGGTCAAGCCGAGAATACAGGCTGCCCGAAAGGATATCCTTTCGGTAGTCGATCTTCAAGGATCCGTCGTACCACCACCATCCGCCCACATGCGGAACCCTAAGGATGGTGTCGCTGAAGCTCTTCGCTTCCGGATAGGATTCGGAGACGTTGATATGGACACCCGGCTTTATGTTGTATTGCGGTGCATATTTCAGGAAC
>DAOVNC010000284.1 GCA_030630445.1 Kiritimatiellales bacterium
CCTCCACATAGCGATCCGGCAACGGCACAATCCGATCCTTCCCGCCCTTGCCATCCCGCACCACGATCTGTCCGTACCCGAAATCGACATCCTGCACCCGTAGCCGGATCGCTATGTGGAGGGCCTGAAACGGCAGGTGGAGCATGTCGGGGAATTGCATGGGAAGGATTTGGCGGCGGGTTTTGGCGAGGTGTTTCTTCCGCCGTCGGTTGCCCGTAAAAACCCCAAGGCGGCTTGGGAGCTTAAGTGGCAGTATTTATTCCCGTCGTCCAAGCTTTCGGTGGATCCGCGAAGCCATAAGACCCGGCGGCACCATACGCACGAGTCGGCTTTACAAAAAACGGTCAAGCGCGCCGCAATGGATGTGGGTATGATGAAACGTGCCACGTGCCATACGTTGCGGCATTCGTTTGCGACCCATTTGCTGGAGGGTGGTGCGGATATCCGCACCGTGCAAGAGTTGCTGGGGCATTCGGATGTTTCGACGACGATGATCTATACCCATGTAATGAACCGTCCGGGGCTTTCGGTCCGGAGCCCGGCGGATCTGCTTTGACGAGGAAAAAAGCCGGGGTCCGCTTTGGAGTGCGCAGGCCCACTTCGCGAAGCGAATGATAATTTGCAAATGCCGCGAAGCATAATTTCCGGCAGGAAATAGTGCCGAAGGCACGGTTCAATAATGAACGGAGTGAATGTTTAACCGAAGCGCGACTGCGCTTTTGCGCTGCACCATGCGAACGCTGAATCTGAAAGCGGCGTCGCCCTTCGGTTGCCGCCGCACTCCAAATTCTTACAGCTATGCGACCCACCTGCTGGAAAACGGGATCAACATCCGGATGGTGCAGGAGCTGATGGGGCACAAGGATGTGAAGACGACGGAGATCTACACGCACGTGATGAACAAGGATCTGGATGCAGTGAAGAGTCCGCTGGATTTGCTGTAACGAGGGAGGAGGCGTGAAGCGCGAACCCGCTCGGCAGAGAAAGCGACGGGGACGTCGGTTGCCGCTCCCAAGGTCGCTCCAGCTTTTCAAGCTGGCTGCCTCCGCTCAGCTCCGGCTCTACGAGGGCGGAGGATGATAGTGGCGGTTCTTAGAACCGCTTTCGGTGGAATGGCTCGGCGGACGGGGAGTGCTTCTGAGAAGCACCGCTACACGTGCCGGAGATCCGGGCGCAGGGGTAGGAAAATAGGACGGTGCCGAATCAAACCCGCGCTGCGACCTACCCGCCCGACGTGCTCTCTGAGAAGTGGATATTGTAGAAGAGGTTTTCGATCTCCTGCTCGATATTCATGTTGTGGATGAGAAAGTCGTCGGAGCTTTTCAGCGGCAGTGGCGCAAAGTTGATGACGCCCTTGACGCAGGTTTTCTTGAGCGTTTCGACCATGCCTTGCGCGGCGGGTTCGGGAATCGTGAGCGCGGCGACGCGGATCTTGTTTTCCTCGATGAATTCCTTGATCTTTTTCACATGGAAAATCGGAATGGGCGCCTCGGAATCAAGCACCTCGGGATCGGAATCAAAGCCCGCCACCACACGGATACCCACCCTTGGAAAACCGTTGTGGTTCATTAATGCCCGGCCGAGTTTGCCGCAGCCAATGATGATGATCTTCTGTTTCTTGTCCTTTCCAAGCAGAATATTGAGCTTGGCGACGAGGTCGTCGATGCGGTAGCCGCCACGCTTGTTGCCGGTGAGGTTGAACATGGAGAAGTCCTTGCGCACCAACGATGGGGAGACCCCGACCGCGTCGGCCAGGTTGTCTGAAAAGACCTTGACCAGCCCAAGCCCCTTCATTTTACGCATGACGTTGCGATAACGTGAAAGCCGACGAATAACTTCTTGGTTCGTATTCATGACACCACACCTCGGTTTATTGTTACAGAAGTAACTTGTTTCGCACAAAAACGACGTTACGTTGTCATTAATATTACCGACATGGCGTATAAACAACAAAAAATAGGTTTTTTTTATTTACCCAAATAACCACACCCCTATATTGCCCCCGTTTTTGAGAAGCACTACCATCGATTTGGAGGATTAAACATATGATTGAAACCGCTGAAAAAGCAAAACTACTCACACCGGAAATCGAAACCTTTATCGAAAAATGGCAAGACAAACCCGGCAACCTGATTATGGTTCTGCACCGTGTGCAGGAAGAGTTCGGATATGTTCCGCGCCAAGCCGCTTTTGAAGTGGCTGCCGCGCTGGATATTCCGGTGGCCAAGATCTACGGGGTCATTACCTTCTACCACCTCTTCAAGCTGACCAAGCCGGGCAGGAACCAGATTGCGGTCTGCATGGGCACGGCCTGCTATCTCAAAGGCGGACAGGATTTGATCGATGAATGCGAACGCATCCTCGGCGTCGGCCTCAACACCGTTACCGAGGACGGCGAGTTTTCCGTCGAAGCGGTTCGCTGCATCGGCTGTTGCGGCCTCGCGCCGATACTGACCGTCAACGGCGAAGTGTTCGGCAATGTGGACACGAAGCAAATGGGCAAGATTATCGATCAGTTTGAAGGGAAATAGGGACGTACTGCGTACTACGTATTGCGTATCGACGGAAGAGCAATACGAAATACGCAGTACGCAATAAACAAAATGCACGCCACGATTTGCGATTTGATTACGGATCTAACCCAAAACTCAATCGAGGCGGGCGCAACGGAAATACATCTTAAAGTCGAGGAGACAAAAACAAATCTGAATGTCGTGATTGCGGACAACGGAAAGGGGATGAGTGCTGAAATACTCGGAAAGGCCAAAGACCCGTTTTATTCGGACGGCCAAAAGCACAAGCACCGCAGGGTGGGCCTCGGCCTCCCCTTCCTCTTCCAAACCGCGGAAATGACCGGAGGCACCGCAACCATCGAATCGGAGGAAGGCGTCGGAACGACGGTGGCGTTTAGTTTCGACCGGGCGAATGTGGATCTTCCCATGTTCGGGAACTTCGCCACGGCGGCGGTCACGTTGATGGCCTATGGATTTGACGGAAACTTGATTATTGAACGGAGCGTGAACGGGAAAAGCTACAGTGCGAGCAAAAACGAGCTGGCCGAAGTGCTTGGCGACTTGAGCAACACTGAAAGTTTGACGTTGCTGAAACAGTTTATTCAAACGAACGAAAAGGAAATCCTAAACCCGAATATCTAAATCCTAAACAAATTCCAAGGCAACAAAGCCAAATGCTCCAAACTTTTGGATTTCGCACCTTGAAAATTGGAAATTGTTTAGATTTTCGGGATTAGTAATTAGAATTTTTTTAAACGAAAGGTGGACCACATGGCTAAAATGACACTTGAAGAACTGCGCAACCTGCGCGACGCGAAAAAGAAAGAGATGACCCAGCGCGACACCAACGACAAGTCGGCGCAGATCATCATTGGAATGGGGACTTGCGGAATCGCCGCCGGTGCCAAGGAAGCATTCGATGCGTTCCTGGACGAACTGAACAGCCACGAGATCAAGGATACCAAAATCACCCAGACCGGTTGCATGGGGCTTTGCTTCTCCGAGCCGACGGTGGAAGTCGATGTGCCCGGCATGCCGCGCGTGATCTACGGCAACGTCGACGGCAAGATCGCCCGGCGCATCGTGAAGGAGCACATTATGGGCAAGGCGCTCGTGAGCGACCACATTTTCGACAAACCCGCAGCAGATATCATTAAATAGGCAGGCAAAACCATGGCATACAAAAACTATATTCTCGTCTGTGCCGGAACCGCATGCGAATCCAGCAAAGGCATCGCGCTCTACAAAGAGCTTGAAAAGGAACTCAAGGCGCAGGGCGTTGAAACCGAAGCCCAGCTCGTAAAGACCGGTTGCTTCGGCTTCTGCGAACAGGGACCGATCGTCAAGATCCTCCCCGACGAAAGCTTCTACGTGAAGGTCGGCCCCCAGCACGCCAAGGAAATCGTGGCCGAGCACATCATCAAGGGCCGCAAGGTGAAGTCGCTTCTTTATGACAAGGAGCAGAAAGACCAAAAGGCCGACGAGATCGGCTTCTACCAAAAACAGCAGCGCATCGTGCTGCGCAACTGCGGCGTGATCAATCCGGAATCCATCGACGAATACATTGCCCGCGACGGCTATGCGGCACTCGAGAAGATCCTCTTCGAAATGACCCAGGACGAGGTGATCGACGAGCTCTCCAATGCTGGACTGCGCGGACGCGGCGGTGCGGGCTTCCCGACCGGACTCAAATGGAAGTTCACCAAGAATTTCGAGAGCGACCAGAAATACATTGTCTGCAACGCCGACGAAGGCGACCCCGGCGCCTACATGGACCGCTCGACCTGCGAGGGCGACCCCCACTCCGTGCTCGAAGCCATGACCATAGCCGGCAAAACCGTCGGGGCAAACCAGGGCTTCATCTACATCCGCGCGGAATATCCGCTCGCGATCGAGCGCCTCAACAACGCCATCGACCAGGCACGTGAATATGGCCTGCTCGGCGACAACATTCTCGGAACCGACTTCAACTTCGACATCGAGCTGCGCCTCGGCGCCGGCGCGTTTGTCTGCGGCGAAGAAACCGCCCTGCTCGCCTCGATCGAAGGCAAGCGCGGAATGCCGATCCCGCGCCCTCCGTTCCCGGCCGTCAAAGGCCTGTGGGGCAAGCCGACGGTAATCAACAACGTCGAAACATGGGCGAACATCCCGATGATCATCCTCAAGGGCAGCACTTGGTTCAACCGTATCGGCACCGAAACCACCAAGGGCACCAAGGTGTTCGCGCTGACCGGAAAAATCAACAACTCCGGCCTGATCGAAGTTCCGATGGGCACCACGCTGCGCGAAATCATCTACGACATCGGCGGGGGCATCAAGGACGGCAAGAAATTCAAGGCCGCCCAGACCGGCGGCCCCTCCGGCGGCGTGATTACCGAGGAGTTCCTCGACACCCCGATCGACTACGAAAGCCTCCAGTCCATCGGTTCGATGATGGGCTCCGGCGGAATGATCGTGA
>DAOVNC010000390.1 GCA_030630445.1 Kiritimatiellales bacterium
AACTCATCACGGGCGTCGGGGAAAAGTTCCTTACGTTGATAAACGGGCCGGATGGTCTGGCTATACTTGGCCAGCCGCTCCTTGTTAATCTTTTCACGTTCGCAGGTTCCGTCCGTATACCCGACCCAATGCTTTCCATCATCAATGTAGGGACGAAGTTCAAAGGCCAGCAGTGCTTTGTTGGAAACACTCCCCCGGTTGTTTTCGTTATAAAACTCGAATCTAACCTTCGGAACTAAATAATAGTTTTCTTCCTGCATCCGTTAGATAAAACCTGAAGAATAATCGTTACCTGTTGGGCTGGAACGGCTAAGATAGCCGCCAAACAAAACAACAACCAACCCAACAGGTGATGAAATGAAACACTATAAACTCAAGACCGGCAAGGGCGAACTCAACTCAACCAGCGGAAACCATTTGTGCGGCCTCTTGCTCGGCAATCTTTCAAAGACAACGCTTCCCGCGAATTTCCAACCCCGAAGAGCCGATGCCATTGCCGACCGCGACATCCTGCTCTCCCAGATCGGCTTGCTTTGCAATGGCCGCACTGATTTCAACGACATCGATCTCTACCGCAACGACGCGATTTTCATGAATGCCTACGGCCTCAAGACGGTGGCTTCCGAGGCGGTGTTCCGCCAGCGGTTCGACGATCTTCCCGCCCAGCGCACGCACGCGGCGTTGCGCAAGCTCAACACGCGCCTCATCTCCAGACGGACGTTCGACCGGGTGGATGCCGATGGACTCGCACTCGTGCCCGTGGATATAGACGTGAGTCCGCTCGATAATTCAGGCTCTTCGAAGCAGGGGGTTTCGTGGACCTATAAGAAGCATGATGGCTACGCCCCGATCTTCGCCTACATCGGATCGGAAGGGCACATGCTCGACTGCGAACTGCGTCCGGGAAGCCAGCATTGCCAAAACGGCACTCCGGAGTTCATCCGCGAGTGCGTCGAGACGATCGGGACGCTCGGCCTGAACGGGAAATGCCTCATTCGCCTCGATAGCGGAAACGATGCGGGAGATAACTTCGATGAGTTCGGCGGGAACTATTTCATCGTAAAGCGCAATCCTCGCAAGGAATGTCCCGAACAGTGGCTCGCCCTTGCCCGCCGCGTGGGCGACCGCGTTGAAAGCCGCGACGGCAAAAACGTCTACGTCGGATTCACCGAGCACTTCAGCCCAGGGAAGGAAGAGGAAAACCGTCCGTGCGTTTCAGTGGCGTTCGAGGTCATCGAGCGATTGACCGACGTCAATGGGCATGCGCTGCTAATCCCGGAACTCGAGGTGAACACGTGGTGGAGCAACCTGCCTTGCCGTCCCGAAACCGTCGTCGGACTCTACCACGACCACGGCACAAGCGAACAATTCCACAGCGAACTCAAAAGCGACCTCGGAATCGAACGCCTTCCCTCCGGCAAACTATGCGCCAACAAGATCATCCTGCTTTGCTCCATGGTGGCGTTCAATCTCTTGCGCACGCTCGGGCAGGAGGTGCTCAAGCGCAAGGCGTTTGCGCCGCAAAAGTTGACCGTTGGCCGATGGCGGCTTAAAACCGTTCTGCAGAACATCATCTACTGCGCTGTCCGGCTCGTTCGGCACGCCGGCCGCATCGAGCTGCACTTCGGCAAACGCTGCCCGTGGTTCGATGTGATACAAGACATCGCCCATTCATACGCGTAGTCCACCCCCATCCTGAACACGCCGAACCGCCCGCGCGGAGGAAGAGGTGCGCCCGAGACGCGCCAAAAAGTGACCCGCAGGAGTCCGATCACCGGGAACCGCCGCAAAAAAACGGCAGGGTGTCGGGCTTGCGGCATTCGAGCGAGTTTGTCTACTGGTCACGCTGATAAAAAAGGATGTGCATCGCCCTAAATGGATGTGCTACTTGTTATCCAACGGATTCAGGGAGTAAGGAAATTTACAATTTAGGGGAGTAGAATTTATGAATGTACCAGTATCGGCTTTATTGTCATGTCCCACCACGGAAGCGTTCTTGAACGGGTTATCCGACTTTCCAAGGCCTTTTTTTCCTTCCCGGCGAGGGTGACTCCCTTCGGATAGAAGGTGGTGAAATTTCTGGCCACAGCGCAAATTCCCTTCCACGAAAATGACGATGCTCTTTTGAGGACGGTTTCTGCACTGTCGAGCAAATAGCCGTTCCATGATTTTTCAAGGCCGCCCCAATAGCGCTCTATCGGATTGTATTTGCTGTGGTATGGCGGGAAGTAGGCTAGCCTGACCTCCAGCCCCGAGGCATCGGAGAATTCAACAACCCGCTTAAGAAACTGGGTTCGCCGTCCGCTGCAATCCGGGCCGTTGTCTAAGTTTATGACCAGCCGTTTGGCTTGGGGAAAAACACCCCTGCGTTCTTTCCACCACGTATCGAGTCCGTCGCCGAGGAAATCGCTGGTGTTCCCTCCCGATGAAAAAAACAGGAACGCGAAGTCGTTTTCGATTTCGAGGATGCCGCCGGGAACCATCTTCTGCTTGGGGCGCATGTCGTGGTCAAGTGCCTTGACCAGATCGAGAGTCCGGGATTTCCCGCCTCGGGAGTATTCCCCCACATGAACAACCGCCTTCGTATCCATGCTGATGCGAACGATTTGCTCGGATGCGTCGGCCTCTGCGTTTATCCCCCAAACCCGCTCGAAGATGGCATCGGTTTCCGGCGTTTTTTTTGAACCTTCACCTTGGCGACACTGCGAACCCGGTAGCCATGGCGGTTGAGCAGATTGGAGATGGTTCGTGTAGTGGGGAGTTCCTCCTCCTTCCATCCGATTTCAACGAGCGAGTCCCGAACCGACTGTGCCGTCACATTGCGGTAGGCTAGATCTGTTCGCAATTGATGGTCTGCATGGCTGTGCGGGTCAACCAGTCTTTGAATATCCAAGAGCAGTTTCGGATTGTTTTCCTCGGACTTTTTTCGCCGCCGGCCAGAGATGTTGTCCACACAGCCAAATCCGCTATTGAACTCATGGATGCCAAGCTCAACGGTCGTGCGTTTCCAGCCGAAGATAGACTCGGCGAGTCGAGGGCTTGCGTTGAGCATCGTCACCGCCACCTCACCCATCGCTTTTCGCCGATCCGGCCACGGTATATTGTCGATGAGCCCGGAAACGAGTCCGACCATCTCTTGCGAAATCCCATTGCACTCCAAAACACTCTTCGCCACAGCCCCCCCCCCTGAAATAGATTTGAGTGACTATGGAGCAATTTTAATTATGGTACAATAGTAATTTCCGATCCCCTAGGTTGAATAAGAGATGGTTCTGGACATCTGAAATATTAGAGTATTTCGATAGAATGAAATCCGAGTTGTCCTCCTCATAATGAGGATTATCTTTC
>DAOVNC010000324.1 GCA_030630445.1 Kiritimatiellales bacterium
GACGGTGCGCCGGTGCAGACCGAAATCGTATCGCTCGGCATGATGGGGCCGGTGGGCCGCTCGCTGCTCGAAAAGCGCGCGCCGGTTTCCGACGAGGAAATGTTTGTCTGGATGAAGGGGCTGGTTGAAAAGTTGTTGTCCGCCCAGAAAATTGAAAAGGTTTGGTTTTCCTCTTATGATCGACCCCAGTACGAGCAGGGCAAGGCGCTCGACATTTATGTGGATGACACGAATATTGGATGGTTGGGATTGGTAAATCAGACTGCCCGCAGCGAGTGGCGGCTAACCGGCCCTATCGCTGCGGCGGAACTAATGCTTGATGCACTGCTCAAGAACAGCTTTAAGGTTTCGGAGGTTGAAGACCTCGCGCAGTTTCCATCCATGAGCCGCGACATTGCCCTGGTACTGGACGAGTCCGTAAAACACGAGGAGGTCGTCAAGTTGATCGAAAAGGCGAATCCCAAAAATTTGGAATGTTTTGGCCTCTTCGATGTCTACCAGGGCAAAGGAATCGAGAAGGGGAAGAAGAGCCTGGCCTACACCTTTGTCTATCGTTCCGCCAAGCAGACACTGACCGACAAGAAAGTAAACAAGGTTCACCAAAAACTAATCGATTTTCTCTGCAAACAGCTCGGAGCCTCGCTTCGCGAAGGATAAAAATGAAAAAAACAACTTCTTACCATTTAACCTCTTTATTGTTGCTGGCTTTCGTTGGTTCTTCCTTCGCCCAGCGCCACGAAACCTTTGCGGAACGCCCCGCCAAGAGGCTGGCGTTTGTTGAAAAGATGAAGGAACGCGCCTTCCGCGACAAGCAAGAGGCCCGTGCATGGGCCAAGGCGCGTGGATTGCCGACGCGCGAGGAGAGAGGAGGCCGGTTAAGAGAACTAATGGCCATTCGCGATGGGAAACCTCTTTACTACGCAACTCTTAATAAGATGGCCGCAATTTCGACGGCAACGGACCTTGTTCGCAACACAAGTCCATACAATCTCAATGGAGCGGGACTCCGTGTTGGGGTTTGGGATGGTGGCTCCGTGCTCTCGTCCCATGATGAATTGACGGGTCGGGTAGCGGTGAAGGACGCTGTTCCCACTCATTACCATTCAACGCATGTGGCTGGAACCATCGGAGCTTCTGGGGTTGACTTGAATGCCAAGGGAATGGCCCCCTTGGTTGGAATTGATTCATATGACTGGTTCGATGATGTTGGAGAGGTTGGGTCAGCCGGTGCCTCTGCGCCCAACCAACTGAGCAAGATCTATCTTTCAAACCATTCCTACGGTTATGATATTATTGACTCGTCCTACTATCACTTCTACGGGAAATATACATCCGATGTCCGCCAGATGGATCAAGCTCTATATGGCCTTCAGTATTGCCTACCCTTTGCTGGGGCAGGGAATGACCAGAGCTTTGCAACATACAAGGATGGTTATGATACGATTACGTTTCATGGCATTGCGAAGAATGTCATGACAGTCGGCGCTGTGCGTGATGCGGTCAATGGATCCGGAACAGCACGATCCCTTGCCGATGCGACAATGACGACCTTCAGCAGTTGGGGGCCTGCTGATGATGGACGCATCAAACCAGACATAGTGGCGAATGGGTATTATCTGTATTCGTGCGATGATACCGGAAATTCTGGGTATCGTTCCATTCCGGGAACCAGCATGGCCTGCCCCAATGCATGCGGGTCGGCCGCTTTGCTGGTGGATTACTATGACGACCTGTTTCCCGGCGGGGCGATGCGTGCGAGCACGCTGAAGGGATTGATCATCCACACGGCAGATGATCTCGGAAACCCCGGGCCGGACTATCAAAACGGGTGGGGGCTGATGAATACGCTGGCGGCGGCCGAACTGCTCAGGGACTATGCCGTCGGAGCGACCCTTAGACTGACGGAAGCCACGGTAACGACTTCGCAGCGAAGCGACAGCTATACGTTCCAGTGGGATGGGATTGGCCCCATTCGGGCCACGCTCTGCTGGACGGATCCGCCGGGCAAATCAACTTCTGTCCACGACAGTAGAACTCCTGTGCTTGAGACCGATCTCGACCTTAAAATAACCGGGCCGGGGGGTTCCTACTATCCGTATAGTCTCAGCTATGAAAATCCGACGAACAATGCCACGGCTTCGGGTGAAAACAATATCGACAATGTAGAGCAGGTCTATATTGCCACGCCGGTCGCGGGGCAATATACCATTACAGTGGATTTCGATGGTGCCTTGTCGGGAGGGGAGCAGTGGTATTCGCTTTTAATCTCTGGCGCAAGAAGCGATTCGGACGGCGACGGTATGCCCAACTCATGGGAAAGCCTGTATTTTGAAGGATCAACCAACGCGGTTGCCAGTGCCGACCAAGATGGCGACGGCTCGGACAACTATTCGGAATACATTTCGGGCCACAACCCTACCGATCCCAATTCGGTATTCGCGGTCACGAGTTTCACGGCACCGGAATCCGGCAACACACCCTTCATCATTACATGGGATCCCGTAGCTGGCCGCATCTACAACGTGTCATGGAGCCACGGTCTGATCATTACGCCTTTCACCGATATTTCCGGCGATCTTCCCCATCCGGCCAACAGCTACACCGACGCGGTTGAGCGAATCGATTTTCAGAACTTCTATCGTGTGGATGTGCGTTTAGCGGAGTAGGGTGTTCCCTGCATGCAGATAGGGCAAGTAGTGTGTTTTTAGAATAAACAGACGAAAAGGAGCATTGTGAAGCGCAGGGATTTTTCGAAAACGGCAGGAATTGGGGCGGTCGTTTTTGCGGCGTTGCCTTCGATTGGCATCTCCTGGGCGGATGTTCCGTCCCGCAAGGGTAAACCCGTCAAGGGGCGTAAGCTTAATATCGCGTGTATCGGTGTTGGTGGGCAAGGCGGCAGTGATGTCGGAAACGTGGCCAGCGAGAATATCGTGGCCTTGTGCGACGTGGATTATGCGCGGGCGAAAGACACCTTTGAACGGTTTCCGGATGCCAAGCGGTACAAGGATTTCCGCAAAATGCTGCTGGAAATGGATGACCAGATCGATGCGGTCACGATCAGTACGCCGGACCACATGCATTTTCCAGCAGCGATGATGGCGATAAAAATGGGGAAGCATGTGTTTGTCCAGAAACCCTTGGCCCATACGATCGAGGAAGCCCGCGTACTCACCGAAACCGCACGCAAGCATCGCGTCGCCACGCATATGGGAATCCAGGGCCATGCCGGAACCGGAATCCGGAGAATGCGCGAGTGGATGGCGGTCAAGGCGATCGGCGACATTAAGGAGATTCACATCTGGACCAACCGCCCGATATGGCCGCAAGGCATCCAGAAGCCGTTGCCGAAGTGCGAGGTGCCTGCCACTTTGGATTGGAAGCTGTGGCAGGGCGTTGCGCCGGAACGCGACTATGGCAAGGGCTACCTTCCGTTCAACTGGCGTGGCTGGTGGGATTATGGATGCGGTGCCCTGGGGGATATCGGGTGCCATGCGTTCGATTGCGCATTTGATGTGCTGAAACTCGGCAATCCGACGAGCGTGGAAGCTGTCAGCGACCAGATCAACGACCAAACCGCGCCCAAGTGGTCCAAGGTCATCTATGAGTTTGCGGCCACTCAGGATCGCGGCCCGGTCAAGCTCTTCTGGTACGACGGCGACAAGCGCCCCGACCGCCCGAAAGAGCTTGAAGAGGGGCGCAACCTTCCCGGCGGTATCGGGGGGCAGCTCTGGTATGGAACCGAAGGCACGATCATGGTGAGCGATGTCTACTGCAAATCGGCGCGGATCATCCCTGAAACCGAGATGCGGGATTTTTTGAAGAACCGGATGCCCGAGAAGACCGAGAAAAACTCCATTGGGCACCACAAGGAGTGGATCGAGGCCTGCAAAGGGGGCGAGTTGGGTGGCGCAAACTTTAATTATGCCGGACCTTTGACAGAGATGGTGCTTTTGGGAAATCTGGCGGTCCGCACAGGAAAGAAAATTTTGTGGGATGCCAAGAAGCTGCGGTGCACGAATGTGCCGGAAGCAAACCGCTACGTCCGTAAGGACTACCGGGTCTACTAGAGCATTTCACGAATGAAATGTCGTAGACGCGACGTCCCCGTCGCGTTCTCTGTGTACGGGCAAGCGACGAGGACGTCGCTTCTACGAAACAGTTCC
>DAOVNC010000046.1 GCA_030630445.1 Kiritimatiellales bacterium
CATCAGGGGAAAAGCGGCATGCCGACCTGCAAACGAGCCATTCCTCCGGCACCGCTTCCCTCACGTTGTTCGGGTAAGCGGTCTCTACACCATGGGGATGCTGTTTTGTGTGTAGAGAACGTTTACCCGCAGCGCAGCAAGGGAAACGTTGCCCGCCAGCAGAAGGTATAACCTATATGTAGAGAGGAAATATTTGCGTATAATAGATAGGTCGGGGCCCGGGCCTACAATGAACCCTTGAGGCGGCAGGGTTAGCCCGATGGCGTTCCAAGGTAAGGCGCTATCGCCGAAAGCGCCGCACAGCAGAGGATTCGTCGGAAAAGTTCGCCCATGCGAATCCCTTGCTTCCCTCCATAATCATCTTGCCCACCTCCTCGGAAACTTGTACAAATTCATTGTACAAATAAAGCAAAAGGAGGCGACGCCATGGTTCAAGTTGCAATCAGTGAATTCCGAGGCCATCTGAATAAATACCTTAAAGCAGTTCAGCATGGTGAAACACTAGTACTGACCTCCCGCAACCGCGAAATCGCAAAAATTACGGCACCTGACAATAAACGCACCTCGGCGAAGCAAATGCTTGGCGAGTTGCGCAAGACCGCCAAGGTTGGCGACATACTCTCCTCTACCGGTGAAAACTGGAAGGCAGGGAAATGATTGTCGTCGATACGCACGTTGTCATCTGGGATGCCCTCGAACCAAGCAAGCTATCCGCATCCGCCAAACGCGCACTGACCCGGGCCGACCGCGATGGCGGAATCCTTATGGGCGAGATAACCCTCTGGGAAATCGCCATGCTCATGAAGAAGAAACGGTTGGTCGTCGATACCGACTATCAGACCTTCATCGATCTTGTTCTGCAATCGCGCAATTATATTTTGTAAAACCTGACCCCCGCCATTGCCGACGCCTCCGTCAACATCGATCTTGGCAGAAACAAAGATCCCGCCGACCACATCATCGTCGCCACCGCCCTGGTAAAAGGCATTTCCCTCGTTACCGCCGACCGGCAGATCCAAACCTGCACCACCATCAAAACGATTTGGTAGTCTGCACCAAGAACCTCGAACCCATCTTCAAGAACCGGGATTCCACCTACCGCGAACCGGCGCGCTACCAATCCACATAAATTTTCGCCTGTAGGCCGGGTGCCCTCACCCGGCGATCAGTCGCACCGCCCATCCGCACCGATCCGGTGGCTATTCCACCGCTCGCCCGATGGGGGTATCGAGCCTACAACGAAACCTTGCTGGAATCACGTTTCACGCATCAATCGTCACTTTATAGTAGGTCATGGAGTCGGAGTTGGTGCAACCGCCGGCGCAGGCGTTTTTGCAGGGAAGTTCGACTTTGAGGATCTTGCCTTTATGCACGAGCATTTCGAGCATGGGGTGCAGGGCGCTGGAGTCGATGTCGAGCGCAAGGCTGATCTCCTGAACGGAGAGTGCGCCGCGTTCTTTCAATAGTTTGACGATTGAGCTAAGCATTTTATCTCCATTTCAAATGGAATTTAGGCAGAATTATTCTGCCCTTGCTGTTCTTTTGCCGGCCACCCGCAAGCCGATGTAGGACGTGCCGATGATTGCGGCGCAGAGGCCGAGCCACCCGGCGGAGGCTGCGGGATTCACCGTAAAGGTGACGAGCTGGTAGTAGGCGGTGGAGACGACCCATGCGAGCACGGTGAGATAGGTTACGGCGAAGAGCATCCATCGCAGGCCGATCTCGCGGTAGATGGCGGCGAGTGCGGCGACGCACGGGGCGTAGATGAGAATGAAGAGCAAATAGGCAAATGCGGCTTGGGGGCCGTGCTCGCCGAAGTGGTCGACCATGCTGGAATAGGCGGATTGGTCGGATGCTTCCACTTCGTCCAAGGCTCCGGAGAATCCGAGGGGGTCTTTTAGCCCGTCGAAAAACCCTTCGAATCCGGCGGGAATGGCGGCAAAGGCCTCTATGATGCCCTGCCAAAAATCGAACCCGGCCTCTTCGGCATCGGTTTCTTCCTGGGCGTCGAGTTGGGTATAGATCGAGTTGAGTGTTCCAACGACGGCTTCCTTGGCGAAGATGCCGGTAAAGAGGCCGACGGTGGCGGGCCAATTTTCGTCGCGAATACCCATGGGATGGAAGACGGGAGTCACGGCGCGGCTCACCGAACTGAGCACGGATTTGGGGGTGTTGTTGTTCCCGAACGAGCCGTCGGTGCCGAGCGAGTTGAGAAAGCCGAGGACGGCAACGATGATGAGGATTATCTTCCCGGCTTGGATGAGGAAGGATTTCAACCGGTGCCAGGTGTGGTACATCACGCCGCTAAGGGTGGGCAGGTGGTAGGGCGGCAGCTCCATCACAAAGCTGGAAACTTCGCCTTTGAGAATGGTGCTCTTGAACAGCAGGCCGGTCATGACGGCCAGCCCGATGCCGATCATGTAGATGACGAAGATGACGAGGCCGCCGCGCTGCGGGAAGAAGGCGGCGGCAAACAGGGTGTAGACCGGCAGGCGCGCGCCGCAGGACATGAACGGATTCATGAGAATGGCGAGAACGCGGTCGCGATGGCTTTCCAGCGTGCGCGTGGCCATGATGCCCGGCACATTGCAGCCAAAGCCGACGATCATGGGAATGAAGGCCTTGCCCGGCAAGCCAATGGCACTTAGGAAATGATCCATCACGAAGGCCGCGCGCGACATGTAGCCGGAGTCTTCGAGAAACGACAGGCAGAGGAAAATAAAGAAGATCGGGGGAATGAAGGTCGAGACGGTCTGTATTCCGCCACCAAGACCTTCCGACAGAATCGCCACCGCCCACGCCGGGAAATGCAAGGTTTCAAGCAACGAGCCAAATCCATCCACGAAGAGGGTGCCGCCAAGCTGGTCGAAAAAGTCGATGAACGGGGCGCCCACGTTAATGGTGATGGCGAACAACAGATACATGATACCGAAGAAGACCGGAAACCCGAGGAATCGGTTAAGCACGATCTTGTCGACCATGTCCGAAAAGGTCTTGCGCATCTTGTCGCTACCTGCGGTGACATCGCGGGCAAGGCCGTGGATGAAGCCGTAGCGGCCATCGGCGATAATCATGTCGGCATCTTCGCCGACTAGGCGTTCAACGGTTTTCAACTGCTCTTCAAGATCGGGCAGCTGCGCCTTGTCGGCTCCGAGGATATCCAGCGCCAATTCATCCTTTTCGAGTAGCTTGACCGCCAGCCAGCGTGCGGAAACCTTCTTGCTCAGCGCCACGTCGCCCAGACTGATTTCCATGGATTGGAGGATTTTTTCAATATCCTTCTCGTAGGCAATCCGGATGCCGGGCTTGTGGTGCGTTCCGCTGATTTTTTCGATGGCCGCGCGCAGTTCATCCGTTCCCCGCTTTTTAGAAGCCACCACGGGAATAACGGGGCAACCCAGATGCTTCGCCAGATGATCCACTTCGATGCGGATGCCCCGCTGCTTGGCCATGTCCATCATGTTCAGGGCGACCACCACGGGGACGTTCATTTCCAGCAACTGGGTGGTGAGGTAGAGGTTGCGTTCGAGGTTGGAGGCATCGATGACGTTAACGACCACATCCGGTGTGTCGAACAGGATATGCTTGCGCGCGACTTCCTCGTCGGGGGAGAGCGCGGAAAAGGAATAGATGCCGGGAAGGTCGGTGACCTCTACATTGCTGTTGCCGTGGGTATATTCCCCCACCACGCGCTCAACCGTCACACCCGGCCAGTTGCCGACGCGTTGCCGAGCGCCGGTCAGGGCGTTGAACACGGTCGTCTTTCCGCTGTTGGGATTACCCGCGAGGGCGATCTTCAAGTCGTTCATTTTTCCCCAACCTCGAAGGCATCGGCTTCACGGCTGCGCAACACCAACCGAAAGCCCTTTATCTCGATTTCGATGGGTCCGCCGAACGGTGCCTTGCGCACCACGGTGAATTCGGCGTTGCGGGTCAACCCCATGCGCAGCAGTTTCTGGCGATAGGCGGGATCGGATATAGTGAATCCCACGACCTCGCCGCGCGCACCTGCCTTCATCTCTTTGAGCTTCATCTAATTTCCCGTTAATCGTGTTTAAAAAAACCAATCCCAATAGATCGCTTATAACTCAATCTACCATGCGGCGAAGTTGTTCGAGATAGCGGCCAACGTGGGGCTGGTCGCGAAAAGTTTGGGCTGCTTCGAGCAATGTCACCACCGAGGCATAGCGTTCCCTAGAAACTTCGATCTGTGCCTGAAGAACAAGCGCGGCGACCTCAAATCCTGAGAGACGGGCAGCGCGTTCGCAAATAATCACCGCCTCCTCAAGCGACCCTTCCTTTTGCTGTATTTCAGCCAGTAGCAATAGGGTTTGTCCAGACAAGGGATCAATCTCCAATACCGCTTTGTAAAGTTTCATGGCCTCGGGAATCTGCTTGTTGCGCATGGCCATTTCGCCTTTCAGGCGTAAAAACTTGAGTTGTTCTTCGCGTTCAAATTGCGCCTGCAACACCTCGGCACGGGCCATTATTTTTTTTGCGTTTTCAAGTTCATCGGTCATCAAAAACCCTTCAACGGCACGGAGCAAGCGAGACACAGAGACGTCACCGGCAGCAAAGCACGTTTCGTATGCACGCAAGGCGTCGGCCGGTTGGTTTTGATTGAGATATAAATCGCCTAGAGTGGCCAACAGATCGGGATCGGAGCATCCCAGCCGCTCGGCGGTTTCGATGGATCGAATAACGGATTCGAGGTCGCCCGTGGAGAGGCACGCATTGGCTCGCAACTCCCAGAGCTCCTGATTCATTGGATCTTCTTTGAGGATTTCCCCGATGAGCGCCAACCCCTCCGGATAGCGCTGTTGCTGCATAAGCGCCTTGGCCAGACCAAGCATGGCGTCATGATTTTTCTGGCGCATGAGCAAGGATTGTCGATAGGCCGACTCGGCAGAAACCGGGTAGTCTTGCATCAAAAGGGCATGACCCGTCAGCAAAAGAATATCGGCATCCGCCTGCCCATCGGCAATTAACTGTTGATAGAGTTCAATGGATTGATCGAGTTGATCTTGTAGCAGATAAATGCGACCAAGGTTTTTAATGGCACTGCGAAACTTTGGCATTTTTTTCAGAGCGGCTTCATAGGCCGCTTGCGCCTGCGGCAAGCGATTATCCTGAAAACAGAAATTGCCTATGGCAAAATCAACCGCGGCGCTGGCGCGTTCCGGATGCTTAATGGATTGAAGCATCTGAATGGCCAAGAGGCTGTCTGTTTTGGCAATGGTGAAGGCTTCATTAAGCAACTGGCTCTCTTCGCGGGTCACGGTGGGTTCGAGCGAAAAATCTGTGGCAGCAGTTGCACAATGATCATCGCCCCAGCTTTCATTTGCATAGACAGCAGAAGCCAGCACGCTGGCAAGGGATAATGCCACCATGTACTGGCGTATTTTCAGCCTTAAATTCCATTCTAGGTTCATCTGTATTCTCCTAATTCAAACTAAATTTAACTTTTTGCCGTACGCGGGCGGCCACGGGCTTTCCACCCTTGATTCCCGGAGAAAAGCGCCAGTGCGCGATGGCATTCATGGCGGCCTGAGTAAAGATGGAAGAGGGTTGCTCCGACACCACTTCAATGCTTCGAGCAGATCCGTCTTCGGCCACAACAAAGTCAATGACTACAATCCCCTCGATTTTCCGCATTCGCGCTTGCGGCGGATAAGCGGGTTTCAGGCGCGTTAAAGGGCGCGGTTTTTCATCGAGATCGCTTAATTCAAAGACGAGATCACCGACCTGGCGATTAAGCTCCCCTCGATCGACAGAAAAGCCAGCCACTGCAAAATCGCCGCCCACATTGCCCATCGCCACATTTAGCGACATCATGGCCTGCAAGGGGGAGAGGCGTTGTTTCATCTGTTGCAACTTAGGCTTTGGAGGAGTGGGCTTTTGACGCTTGGGTTTGGGCTTAGGGCGATCCATGGGTGGCGGAGGCGTTGGAAGTTCGATGGTCTTTATCCTGCGCACTTCCAACATTTTTTCCGGCGGATGCGATAGCAGTTCGAGCGACGGAAGCATCAGATAAAGCGATGCGGTTACACCGCCGGAGAAAAGCACCGTGCGCCAGGTCCAGCGCGGTGCAAAGGCCGCTTCCATGTTTTGTTGCCCTTTCATCCGATTATCCTATTCCCGATTAGCGGCAATACTCACCTGTTTGGCGCCCGCCAACTTGCATTCATCGATCACATCCACCAGCGGCGAAGCTTGAGCAGCACCATCGGCCAAAATAATAACCGGAGCCTCGCGTTCACGCAGTTGACGGGAAACCACACCGCGAATGCCCGCGAGGCCGATATCGCGACCACCAAATACAACCTGTCCATCGGCCGTCAGCGCAATCATAATGCTCTGTTTTTCCAAATCCTGTGCACTGGCAGCCTGCGGCTTCTGAATATCAACGCCGGTCTCCTCCACAAACACAGTGGTCACAATAAAAAAGATCAGCAGAAGGAAGACGCAATCGATCAAGGGGGACATGTTCACGTCAACGCCCTGTTCCGCCTGACGGCTTATTCGTACTCGTTTCATGCTTGATTTTTCTCCATTGTATGTTCAAGCAGGTTCACGACATGCGCGCGGCAATCTGCCATCAAAACCTCCGTATAACTAACCATCCGTTGCAGTTGGGCCATGCCAAAAACCCCGGGTAGCGCAACCACTAGTCCAAACTGGGTGGTAATGAGGGATCGACTGATTCCGGCGGCGACTCGACTGCCGGTATCGCCGGATACAATCGAGACGGCATCAAAGGTATCCACCATGCCCATTACCGTTCCCAGCAACCCCAAAAGTGGTGACACCCCAGTCAAGGCTGCTAACACCACAAAGTCGCGACGCAACAGATTCAGCCCTTCATCCACACGAGCTTGCATGGCCTCCATGGGAGGAGTTCCGCTTGTTGCATCTTGAATAGCTAGCCCCAACATGGCTCCAATTCCTCCGCACTTTTGTGCATGGGTTTCAGCTATGGCGGCGGCTTCGGCCATATTCGCGCAGTGGCTGAGTTCGGTTTCTAACTGACGACCATCGCCAATCATACGCTCTAATCGCTCGCGAGAGCGAAAAAAACAGGCCCCGATCCCAAAACTAATCAAGACCATTGGAATCAGTAGAGGTCCGCCGGACGACCAGTATTGAAAGGTTTTTTCCACCCAGATGTTCATTAATCTGTCGTCCTGATTTTAAGATCATTCACAATTGTAACGGCCGTCTGCTCCAGCGTTTCGATCATGCCGTGTGCCCGACGGGCGAGAAAGGCATGAACCAATAGCACGGGGATGGCAATTGCCAATCCGAATTCGGTGGTTACCAGCGCTTCCGAGATTCCTCCGGAAAGAAGCTTGGCATCGCCCGAGCCAAACAAGGTAACGAGTTGGAAGGTGTGAATCATGCCGGTTACCGTTCCCAGCAATCCGAGCAACGGAGCCACGCCACCGAGTACCGCCAGCATGCCCAGATGAGCTTCCAGCTTGGGCAACATACCTAACACATGTTCGTGCATAATCTCTTCGAGATGCTCCCGCGGGGCATCGGCATGCTCCACGGCTTCGTGCAACAGATCCGAAAGCGGGAATGAGAGGTGCTGAACTAACGCTTCGGCCTCGGCAGAATCCCCTGCTTTTACTTTTTTAAGAATCGCTCCAATCTTTTCGTCATCCCGAATCTTCATTCGACTCAAAACGAAGAATCTCCAGATGGATAAAATGGCGGAAACCAGCCCGACTCCAAGGAGAGGCCAAATAACAAAGCCGCCCTTTTTTAGATGCTCAACCAAAGAGTCCCGGGCCTCTGCAATTTTAATGGCATCACCTTCGGTTGCATCCAAAGGCAACACCCCTTCGGAACCCCGCACAACATCCGATACCGATTTGAGCGCGGCGGGATCAAAAGAAGTAAAGACCGAAGGCAAAGCACTGCCGAATTGCGTAATGGCCATTCCGGCCAACGAGTCGTCTTCGCTGGAAAAATAGGCCATGGGGCCAAATACGGCAAAATTTCCTGAACGTTCAATGCCCTCGGCATCCAGAGCGACTCCCGGAAAACGAAGGCCGCCCATCCGCTGCGTACGCCAACGTTCCGACTGGGCAATCAATTGGCCAATATTCTCGGATAAGCCTTTAAAATCCTCGCCATAAGAAAGAGCGCCTTTCTGAATCTGAAGCTGATTTTTCAGCCAAATACTTTCCGCCGTACCCGCACGAGTATCCGTTGCGCGGGCATATTCGGAAAAGAGCGTCTGAACAAACCGGCACTCTTCCTCAAGCCCAACCACCTCCAATTGCAGAAGGGCTTGCGCATGTTCGCTCTGTCGGCGAGCCATGCGCATGTTTTCGAGTTGAGTGCGTTTTTTGGCCACCTGTTTTTGCAGGGTATCTAGCTGATTCGCCAGTGGCTTTCGCTTTTGGTCAATGGTTTGGCGCAGTTGGTTGAGCGCCTCGGTATCGTGTTTGATATCGGCCTGCGTTTTAAGAATGGCTATCGAGAGCTGCTCTGCGGCCTCGGTGCCCTTCGCTCCTGCAAGCGTCAGAATCAAGCAACACCCAACCCCCAGTAAAACTTTAAACATGGATCGGTCTCTTTTTTTGAAAAGGGGTCTCATTATTCCACTCCTTCAGCCAGCTGCATGGGCAGGTAAATTAGTTCAGCGGCTTTTTGACGTTTTAACACATCAATAGCACAGCGGACCTGAGAGGCATATTCCGACTGAGTGCTCCAGCTCCACCCCGTTTCTCCGGGGATTCCAACCGCCGCCCAATCATCGTTGAGCGATACGGCGTAAGCGCAGGCAAGACCAATATAGATCACATCGACCTGACGCCGCTGTTCCGCTTCCACATTGAGCATTTCGCGCGTGGTGTGCAGTCCATGCTGCAAATTTTCAATTTGAGTAAAGAGCGCAACCAGGGTTTGCACCCGCTTGGTGGTTTCAAGCTTGTCGGCTTCCTGCCGAGTCTCCGGCAAGGCTTTAAAAAGCGGCTCCAAACTCTGGCGCAATCCCGTCGGGATTCTGGATTCCCACACCCGCAACGACGCCTCGGCTTGGTCGAGTTTAACCTTCAGTTTATCCAACTCATCGCCCATCAAAGTTTTTCGCGCGAGTTGCTGGGTCTGTTCCTTTTCCTCATCAGACGCCGCATGGGTGAAGGTAGACATCTGCCGATCCAAAGCAACCGACTCTTGTTCCAGCAACTTTATTTCTGCGACCCATTGTTTTTGGCGCACATCCCAATCCCGCTGTTCCTGAGCGAGTGTGGTACGCAGCCCCATCCAGCGCCCAACGAGCTGGTCGAGATCGCCCAACGTGGCCTCTTCCGCAACAACAGGAAGTAGGGGAAAACAAAAACCCAGTACCATGGCCAATTTAATTCGATGTTTCATATTTCTCTCCAATAAAAAAGCGGCACAGGGTCTGGGTTCTTGTTTGAGGCCAACCCCGAAGAGTCGGCCCGCTGTGCTAATCGCGACCGTTAGAAGGCAAATTTAGCCGATGCATAGAACGTACGCGGAAGACGCGGCCCATACACATAGCCCGGATCGCGGTCGGCCCCTTGGTCCAAATCGTCCTGGAACTCATCGGTCAGGTTTTTCACGCCCAATGTCAGCCCGATGTCACGCCCATCGAAAGAGATGGTTTTGGAAACGCTGGCATCCCAGCTCAACATGGCATCGACCCTTTCAAGGCGGTCGGCCGGAATGTAGCCGGCATAGTGTGGAACATCCATTTCCCCGGTATATTTTGCGCCAAGAAACAACAGCGTTTGCCACGGAGCATTGTAGGTAATGCGGAATACCCCATAGCTGTCTGGAGTATATTCAAAGTTTGTGCTGCCAAAGTCGCCTTCCGGATTCTCATATTCAGATTTTTGCAACACCCACCCCAACCGAACCTCGAAGGCGCTGGCCTTCTGGTAACCCACATTGAACTCCCCGCCGTAAATGGTCGCATCACTGGCATTGTAGCGTTCATAAATATCGGCAGTACCATCATTTCCAATGAACTCCGTTGCAAACTTATCCTTAAGCATCGTGTAGAATCCGGTCACTTCAAACAGGCCAAAACCAGATCCGATTGCCGGAGTCCATTCGGTACCCAACGTAAAGGAATCGGACTTTTCTTCTTCTAGACCGGGACGATTCACAATCCGGCTGGGATCACCACCAACAATTGCAATGTGCAGATCCTCACTGAAAATCTGTGCCGGGCGGAATCCATGGGCATAGGAAGCACGAACCGCAAGATCACTCTTCGGATCCCATTTTAGGGCCGCGCGGGGCGAAAAGATTGGATTATCCATTTCGGAATGCGAATCCACACGCCCGCCGAGAACGAGCGAAACTTGCTCAATAATCTTCCAATCGTCCTGCAGATAAAGGCCAACGTTGTCATAGTCTACATCTGTTTCAACGTTGTATGCAGGCTGGCTGTCTGTAAGGTTTTCCCAACTATATTGCCCCCCCCAAGTAACGGTATGGTCACCCAGATAGTGATTAAACTGCGAATCAATCAAGGCCAGCGGATTATCAGTATGACCATAAGCATTGGGATCCTGACCCGCTCCATAATAGGTATCGCGGTCGGTTACTGCATAGGCGGTGGTCAGGCGGTAGTCAAATTTATCATTAACCCCATGGGTCCATGTAAGAGAGACCGTATCACGAATGCTGTCAATCGCTTCGGCAATCTCGGCCTCAAATTCCGGCTTATCAAGCTGGTCACCACCCCGTCGGTGTTCCTTGATGTGCGTGTAGCCAACCTTAATCTCTGCATTATCTCCCACAGCCTGGTTTAAGTTGACACCAACCGAAGTCAGATCACGCTCGGCGATTTCAGTAAAGCCATCCCCATCGCGATCATATCCATCACGCGAGTCAACCTGACCAAAGATCGCCATCCGCGATTTCCCATCATCACTGACCACATCACCACCGGCAGAAAACGAGGTGGATTTTGTGCCATCGATACTTTCATAGCTGGCATCCATATCTGCACCCGATTCGAGCGGGTTGTGAGAAATAACATTCACCACGCCCGCGACCGCGCCGGGGCCATAAAGGGCGGAACCTCCACCTTTAACAATCTCAATACGCTCGATTTGACGCGCAGGAATGTGTTCGAGACCATAAACGGCCGCCATCGCCGACATCAACGGCTGACCGTCGATCAGGATTTGTGAATACGGGCCATCCATGCCGAGCAAACGAATTTCAGTAAAGTTGCAATTCATGCACTTGCTTTCAATCCGGACTCCCGGTGTAAATTCGCAAGCATCGGCCAACGTGCGAGCCGCAACGACCTCTATCTCCTTGCGTTTAATCAACTCCGTGCGCACTGGAACCTCGGAAAGTTTTTTTTCCGTACGCGTACCCGTTACCACGATATCATCCAGCTGGGTCAGTTCTTCTGCGGCTTGCAGCGACACAGACGCAACCAAAACAAAACCAAACACACCTAGTTTTCTATTATTCATGACTTCCTTTTTCTTCAAGACATCCCGCCCACCCGCAGAGCCAACAACATCTAAAAACAATATTCAATCCACCTCGGGCGCTCCCCGATGGCATTAGTTTTTCAAACAGCGCATGGAGCTTTCGACCACGTAGCGGTACTGCTTGCCGCAATGGATGATGATTTCCTTCTGCCCCTTCTTGAGAATCTTGAAGTCGAGGCGCATTTCGCCGTAGCCATCATGCTCGGCAAGCATGTTGTACAGCGCATTCACCCGCTTTTTCACCTCTTCGTGACAATCCGACATACCGATACTCCCTGCTAAAAAGTCCGGCCAATTTAGACATTATCTAAACTAGGTCAACCCAATTTGGAGATTTTCTTTGGCATGCCTAACATTTAATCCAAAACCCGCCTGCCACAGGGGTTCAAAGTAGGTGCGCCACTAGGATTTTTCAGGAAGCCGGCATTTTTCGCACTGCGGTGCATCGCGATTCTGCGCCTTGCAAAAATAGCCCTCGGCGTTCTCCCGCCAGCTGGCATTGAAACTGGGGCATTGCTCGGTATATTCCGCAAAGCCAACCAAGCGCTTGAGAATATGATCCGGAATCGTGTGCTCCATAGTACAGGCAAACTCCTCGGCCTCGGAAGCCTCGATGCCCAGTACCTGCGTAAAGAAATGCAGCAAGGCTTCGTGCTTACCGGCAATCAACGCCGCGATTTCGCGCCCCGCATCCGTCAGCGTCACCGACGCGTACGGCGCATAGTTGATCAGCCCCTTCCCTGCCAGCGCCTTGAGCGCACCCGTAACCGAAGCCGCGCGCACCTTCATTCGCTGGGCAATCTCTTTCGGGCGGGCACTGCCCTCCTCCCGAGAAAGAAAGAAAATCATTTCCAAATAGTCTTCCTGGCTGGCGCTGAGGAGTTTCTTGCTCATGGCTCCGTTCATATCAGACCGCTCAATCCAACCTCAACCCTCCTCGCCGACTAATTTCCCAAGCCATGTAAAATGTAGACATGCATCCGGCAATCTAGTTTATTCTGGCGCCTATGCCTAAAACACCCCTCATTGCAATCGCCGCCATGGTTATGACCCTCTCGTCTTGCCAACTCCAACCCGATCCGGTCGACGGGGTTACCGGAGCCACCCTTCCGCACGACCAGATCGTTCTGCCCCCAACAAACAGCCACTACCGCGTGCTTGGCCACCTGCAGGGATTGAACAACCATGTGGTAAAGTACAACGACAGCTTCTACCGCGGCGGGCAGGTCTACATCGAAGATCTGGCCACCGCAGCCCTGCAGGAATGCGCCATCAAAACCATCGTATCCATTGTGCCCTCCGATGCGGAACGGGCCTTTTGCGCAACGAACGGCTTTGCACTCGTCGAAATCCCCTTCGACAAAAGCGGCCCAACCCCGCAAGACTACCAACGCTATTTTCAATCCTTGGAAACCAGCGAGCCGCCCTTCTACATCCACTGCAAAGGCGGCATGCATCGCGGCGGCATCTTCGCCGCTGCCTACCGCATCAAGTTCCAAGGCTGGTCCTTCGAGCAGGCCGTCATCGAATACGGACGCCTCGGCGGCGATCTCAAGGCCGACCACGCCATGCTTGAAACCCTCCGCGCAATCAACCAAACGACATCCTCCCTGGAGAGCAACCCATGAAAGAACCCCTAGTTGTCTTTATTGCCGGCGAGCGCCAACATGCCGGAAAAACCGTCACCAGCCTCGGGATCATCTCAGCCCTGTGCAATCATATTGATCCGGCGGACATCGGCTACTTCAAGCCCGTCGGCCAGGAACTCGTCACGTTGCCAAATGGTGAACGAATCGACAAGGACGTACGCATTGTTCAGGAATTCACAGACCTCGACATGCCGGATCTGGGCGTCCTCTCCCCGGTGCGCGTCGTCTCGGGCGTAACGCGCGAATACATTGCCAGCGACAATCCGAAGGAACGTACGGCCGCCTTTGAAAAAGCCATCTATAAATCGATGGAACATCTTTCCGGCAAGCGGCTGATTATTGCGGAAGGCACCGGCCATCCCGGCGTCGGCTCGGTGCTTGGACTGTCGAACGCCCACGTCGCCAACATGCTGAATGCCCGCATCCTCTACCTTGTCGGCGGCGGCATTGGGCGCACACTCGACGAACTGGAAGTCGACCTCTCCTACTTTTCGCACAAGCGCTGCCGCGTGGCCGGCGTCCTGTTCAACAAGGTGCGCCCCAAAAAAGTCGATATGATGCGCGAGTGCCTCCACGAAGGGGTGC
>DAOVNC010000214.1 GCA_030630445.1 Kiritimatiellales bacterium
CAGAAGATCGAGAACTGGATTAATCGATATCCCCGCAAGATACTGAATTTTAAAACCGCAGAAGAGATGTTCATTCAGGAGCTGGCGGCATGAAGCACTCGCAATCGAGAAAATTTGGGCATTTTAATTTACAGTCTACCTTTCCCTGTTTGCACAGACAATAACCTTGTCAATTCCACTACCGATTGATTTGATCGGCAGACGCGAAAGGAATCTGGATAATGGCCGCAAAGAAAAAGAAACAAAAGACTCCCCGCATCCTCATCGTCACGCCGGAGATCACCTATCTGCCCGACGGCATGGGGAACATGACCAACAAGCTTTCGGCGAAGGCGGGCGGTCTGGCGGATGTTTCGGCCTCGCTGGTGTCGGCGCTCTACGAGCTCGGGGCGGATGTGCACGTGGCCCTGCCGCACTACCGCAAGATGTTCCATGTCGATATCGGCGGCTTCATCAACGACGAGCTACTCATCTACAAAAGCAAACTGCCCGACGACCGCATCCATCTGGCCGAGGACCGCATTTTCTACTACCAGGACCGCGTCTACAGCAATTCCGAGCAGACCGACCTTAAAATCGCGCTCGCCTTCCAGCGCGAGGTCATCAACAACATTATCCCGACCGTGAAGCCCGACCTCATCCACTGCAACGACTGGATGACCGGACTCATCCCCGGCGAAGCGCGCATGCTCGGCATCCCCAGCCTCTTTACCTTCCATAACATCCACACCATCAAGGCGACGCTCGCCACCATCGAGGACGCGGGGATCGACGCTGCGGAATTCTGGAGCAACCTGTTCTACAGCTGGCCGCCCTACAACTATGAGGAGAGCCGCGACACCAACCCGGTCGACCTACTCTGCAGCGGTGTCTTTAGCTCGCACTTCATCAACACCGTCAGCCCGACCTTCATGAAGGAGATCGTCGACAACCGGCACGACTTTGTGCCGGACAACATCCAGTACGAAGTCGCGAGCAAATACCATTCGGGCTGCGCATCGGGAATCCTCAACTCGCCCGATGCCTCGTGCGATCCGGAAACCGACGAATATCTGGTCGAGCGCTACGGCGTCGCCGACCACTTCGCCGCCAAACGCAACAACAAGCTACACCTGCAGGAACGCCTCGGACTAGACGTGAATCCCGACGCGCCGATGTTCTTCTGGCCCTCGCGCCTCGACCCCGTGCAGAAGGGCTGTCAGCTCCTCGCGGAAATCCTCTACCAAACCATCGACAAATACTGGAACGAAAACCTGCAGGTCGTCTTTGTGGCCAACGGCGCCTACCAGCAGGTCTTCCACGACATCGCCTACCAACACGATCTCTACAAGCGCGTTGCGGTCTGCAACTTCGAGGAAGGCCTCTCGCACATTGGCTTTGCCGCCTCCGACTTCCTGCTGATGCCTTCGCTGTTCGAACCCTGCGGCCTGCCGCAAATGACGAGCTCGATCTACGGATCGCTGCCCATCGCCCACGACACGGGCGGACTCCACGACACCATCACCAACGTCGACATCGCGGGAAACACCGGCAATGGCTTCCTGTTCGAGAGCTACGACTCCGACGGCCTCGTTTGGGCCATCGACCGAGCGATGGACTTCCACCGCACCGACGATCACACGCGCGGAACGCAGATTGGCCGAATCATGCAGGAGAGCAAAAAACGCTTCAACCATGCCGTAACGGCGCAGGCCTACATCGATATCTACCAACAAATGCTCAACCGCCCGCTGGTCGACGAAGTTTTTGAAAAATAAACCAGGTGAATCCATGAGAAACCCCCATCTCGCGAAGCTTTCCGACGACCCCTATCTGGAGCCTTTCCTTGGGCAGCTACGGCACCGCGCCGACCATATCCGGTATGTGGAAAACCACCTGACCGGCGAGAGCATGTCGCTCGACGAGTTCGCGAATGCGCACGAATACTACGGGCTGCACTTCCGTGAAGGAAAATGGATCTTCCGCGAATGGGCGCCCAACGCCACCGCCATCTATCTCGTCGGCGACTTTTCCGGCTGGCAGCAGACCGCCGCCTACGCGCTTCATTATGGCGAAGGGCACGGCGTGTGGGAGATCGAACTGCCCGCCGAAATGATGGCGCATGGCGACCACTACAAGTTGCATCTCTATTGGCCCGGCGGCGAAGGCGACCGCCTGCCCGCCTATGCCCGCCGCGCTGTGCAGGATCACGAAACCCATGTTTTTACGGCGCAGGTCTGGCATCCGGAAACTTCCTATGTCTGGAAATTCCCAAATCCCGCCAAACCGGTCGGCGCACCGCTCGTCTACGAATCGCACGTCGGCATGGCGCAAGAGGAAGCCAAGGTCGGCTCCTACCTCGAATACAAGGAGAAGATCCTGCCGCGCGTCGTCGAGATGGGCTACAACACCATCCAGCTCATGGGCATCATGGAGCACCCCTACTACGGCTCGTTCGGCTACCACGTCTCCAACTTTTTCGCCGCCTCGTCGCGCTTCGGCACACCCGAGGAACTCAAGGAACTGATCGATGCCTGCCACGAGGCCGGCATCGCCGTGATTATGGATCTCGTCCATTCGCACGCCGTGAAGAACGAAGCGGAAGGCATCTCCTGCTTCGACGGAACGCTCTACCAATATTTCCACGAAGGCGACCGCGGCGACCACGACGCGTGGGATTCGCGCTGCTTCGACTACGCCAAACCCGAAGTCCTCCACTTCCTGCTCTCCAACGCCCGCTACTGGCTCGACGAATTCAACTTCGACGGCTACCGCTTCGACGGCGTCACCAGCATGCTCTACCACCACCGCGGCCTCGGTACCGCCTTCACCGACTACTCCTGCTACTTCGACGGCTCCGTCGACCTCGACGCCTTCGCCTACCTCGCGCTCGCGAACCAGCTCATCCACGAAGTCCGCCCCGCCGCCATCACCATCGCCGAAGACGTCTCCGGCATGCCCGGCCTTGGAGCGCTCGCCGAAGATGGTGGTTGCGGATTCGACTACCGCCTCTCCATGGGCGTCCCGGATCTCTGGTTCAAGCTGTCCAACGACATCCCCGATGAAGACTGGCACATGGGCGGGCTCTACCACGAGCTGACCAACCATCGCGCCGATGAACAGGTCATCAGCTATGTCGAATCGCACGACCAAGCACTCGTTGGCGGCAAAACCTTCATCTTCGAGCTCATCGATGCCGCCATGTACTATTCCATGGAGATCGACACCCACGATCTCGTGGTCGACCGCGGCATCGCCCTGCACAAGATGGCGCGCCTCGCCACCATCGGCGCGGCGGCGCATGGCTACCTCAACTTCATGGGCAACGAGTTCGGCCACCCCGAATGGATCGATTTCCCGCGTGAAGGCAACAACTGGTCGCACCACTACGCCCGCCGTCAATGGAGTTTGCGGGACAACCCGAAGCTCAAATTCCACGCCCTCGCCGACTTCGACCAAGCCATGGTCAACCTCGTCCGCGAGCACGGCATCATCGGTAGCGATCCCGTCCAGCAGCGGCTCATCAACGAAGGCGACAAATTCATGGCCTACGAGCACCACGGCCTGACCTTCTGCCTCAACTTCCACCCCTCCAAATCGTTCACCGACTACCCCATCGATGTTCCGCCCGGAAAATACCGGTTGATCCTCAACACCGATGCCCCCGAATTCGGCGGGCACGACAGCGTCCAGGGAGAGCAGATCTTCCAGACCTTTGAATTCCAGAACGACGGCATCACCCGCCACCAAATCAACATCTACATCCCTGCCCGCACCGGCTTTGTGCTTGAGCGGGTGTAGGGCCTTCCCGAGATCCGCACGACGATCCAGCCCCTGGCCCCAGGTGGATCAGGTGCCTTCCCAAAAAAGCTTTCTTTTGCCGCAGATATCCCTATGTTTGCGCGCTTAAATAAAGCTCCCCGACCCAAGGGTCGGGGTATCAAATTTGTTTTGCTCTTACAGTTAACGCCCCAGAGGGGCGGGGAATTAGACCCTCTTTTGATTAAAAGGAGCTTTCCATGGGCATAAAACATGTTTTCTTGATTTTTTCCACCGTAGTGCTGTTAACGGTTCATGCTGCCGCCACCCCCAAGAACATTATCCTGTTCATTGGCGACGGCATGGGTGCGAGCCAGCTTTCAGCCGCAAAATATGTAAAGGGAGAGCTACAGATGGAGCGTTGCACAGTGGGCGGACTTGCCACCACCCACTGCATCGACCGAATGGTGACCGACTCCGCCGCCGCAGGCACGGCGCTGGCCACGGGGCACAAAACCACCAAAGGCACGATTGCCCAGACCCCGGAGGGCTCTCCGCTGAAAACCGCGCTGGAGGTGGCGGAGGAACAAGGAAAATCGACTGGGCTGGTGGCCACCAGCGCCATCACCCATGCCACGCCGGCCTCCTTCGGGGCGCATGTTCCAAAACGTGGCATGCAGGCCGAAATCGCAGAGCAACTCGCCGCCCAGGAGATCGAAGTCCTTTTCGGGGGCGGACACGCGTTCTTCATCCCCCAATCGATGGAAGGCAGCATGCGCAAGGACGACAAGAACGTGCTCGAAACCTTGGAAAGCTGGATGACGGTGGTCACCACGGAAGAGGAATTCAAAGCCTTGGGAACCCCGAATCGCGTGGCGGGGCTTTTCGCGGACAACGGCTTGCCAAAAGTTTCGGAGGGGCGTATCGAACTCGCCGCCATGACCCAGAAAGCAATTCAGGTGCTTGCACAAAACAAGAAGGGCTTTTTCCTGATGGTGGAAGGGTCGCAGATCGACTGGGCCGGCCACGCCAACGACGCGGAATATATCCTGCTCGAAACCCTTGATTTCGATGATGCGGTGGGCGTGGGCCTCGACTTTGCCAAACACGACGGAAACACGCTCGTTATCGTAACCGCCGACCATGAGACCGGCGGGTTTGCCGTGCTGGACGGATCGGTCGGCAGCAATACCGTATCCCAGACCGCCTTCGCCACCAAAACGCATTCCGCCACCATGGTTCCGGTTTTGGCGTACGGCCCGGGATCGGAAGCCTTTGGCGGAATGATCGACAACACGGACATCGGAAGTCAGATCATCCACTATCTGGAAAAAGACCGGCCGGGCTTCTTCAAACGCCTTTTCCAATAGGTGGAAACGCCTTTCGGTTGACTCGATTGGAATAAATCACCAATACTTCAACCTTTATTTGAGGAGATGAAAACATGGATTTCGACGTAATTGTTATCGGAGCCGGTCCGGGAGGATATCCGGCGGCGATTCGCGCTGCGCAACTGGGGGCCAAGACCGCCATCATTGAACACGAATGGCTCGGCGGCACCTGCCTGAACTGTGGGTGCATCCCCACCAAGACGCTGATTGCCGGCGTGGAGGTCTACCAAAAAATTCTGCATGCCGACACCTTCGGCATCAACGTCGGCACACCGGAAATTGATTATCCGGCCATGAAAACACGCAAGGATGGCGTAGTCGACACACTTAAAAACGGTATCGGCTCCCTGCTGAAAGCCCACGGTGTAACCGTCTTCGAGGGTGAAGGATCGTTCCGCAACGCGAATACCGTTGCCGTGAAATCGAGCGACGGATCGACTAGGAAAATCACCGGGAAGAACATCATTATCGCCACGGGATCGACTTCGACGGTTCCGGGCTTTATCCCGGCACACGAGCGCATTGTTGAAAGCCGCGCCTTCCTGGATCTGGAGGAGCTTCCTGAAAGTTTGCTGGTATTGGGTGGCGGCTATATTGGCTGCGAACTGGCCTGCATGGCGGCCGGCCTCGGCGTAAAGGTTACGGTGGTCGAACTGCTGGCCGATGTGCTGATGCTGCTCGACAAGGATGTGCGCCAGGTCGTGAAGAAGAACATGAAAAAAGAGCTGGGCATGACCCTCTTGACCGGCGCCGCCATGGAAAACATTGCAGCGACAGACCATGGCGTAGCCGCAACGGCCGGCGACCAAAAACTAGAGGCCGACATGCTGCTCGTGGCCATTGGCCGCAGCCCGGTGACGGATGGACTCAACATCGAAGCCGCCGGAGTGGTTGTGAACGAGCGGGGCTATATCGACGTCGATGAACTCAGCCGCACAAATGTACCCGGCATCTACTGCATCGGCGATGTATCCGGCCGGATGCAACTGGCCCACGCCGCGACCTCGCAGGCGCTCTATGCCGTTGAGCACGCCCTCAAGGATGATGAAAAAATCGAGGAAGTCGTCATTCCAGGCGTGATCTTCACCTCGCCGGAGGTGGCGCTCGTCGGCATCACCGTGGCCGAGGCCAAGGAACAAGGATTGGAAATCAATACCGGCAAGTTTTATTTTCGAGGTATGGGCAAGGCACTGGCAGCGAACGAAACCGATGGCTTCGTGAAGATTATTGCCGACCCGCAAACAGAC
>DAOVNC010000177.1 GCA_030630445.1 Kiritimatiellales bacterium
CCCCTGCCCTTTGGCACTGATGAAACTGCCCCCGAAGTAGGCGTCTTCGGACGAAATGCTTCCGTCCGCAATGATGAAGCTGCCTCGCAGGCTTGTGATGGAAAAGACATTGAAACCAGGGACAACCTTGCGTGCCAACCGGGAAAACCCATTAAAAAGGGGCAGGTCCGCCAACTGCCCATTCTCGACATGCACGAAACCTTTGCCCGCGGCCGTGGAAAAAAAGTTGGTCGACATGTCCGCCGCGACATGGAGATTTCCGCTCATTTGTCCGGAAGCCGTAACCGGCCTATCACCAGAAAAAAATACAGTGAATTTGTGAAAATCAACATTGGAGAAGGAGAAGTCGACCTCGTAGGGCAGCTCTTTGAGCGAGGGCTTCCAAGCTATGGAAAACCCGCCTTCGCCCTCACCGCCGCAGAGGCCAAACTTTGCGTTTTCCACCGAGATAACAGGGCCATCACCTGTGACCTCGGCCGTAAAGCGATCAAGTTCCGCAACGGGAAGTTCAAGCTTTTCCGCCTCGACCTGTATCGAAAAATCCGTCTGTTGCATGCTGCCCCAGTCGAATATGCCGCGCGCAGTCAACTTCAGGCCTCCACTGGCCTTGATCTGGTTGCCGAACAGGTTGAGGTTGGGATAGATTAAATCCTCAAGGTCGGTGGGATTCATGCTGCCGAGGGCATCGAAGGTGGCGGTTGATTCGTGGAAATCAAGCAACACGGAACCCTTGATAAAGTCGCCCCCCTGCATGGCGGCAATGGGATCCAGATTCAGTTTCCCGCGCCTATAGGTCTGGGTAATGTTGACCGAAGTGAAGTCCACCCCTTGAATGGCGACATCGTTGGCCAAGGCCTGGATATCGATATAGAACGTGTTCAAATCATCCAGATCCGCCCCTACCGCCACGTGCCCGCGGGGCGGGCGATCCTTGAAGCTGAAGCGCTGGATGATGTTGGTGGCGATCCCTATCGGCGACAGCGCCCGCACCAAGATATTTGGATCGAGGTTGGCATCGACGTCGACTCCGAATTCGCGCGTGTTTCCATCCCAAAAGACCGAGCCCTCGGCGGAACCGCCGTGCATGGCGCTTCCGGTTTCAGCGGCCCGGCTTTCCTGCCCAAACACCGAGCCTTGCAGTTCCGTGAATTCCAGCCTGTTGTTTTCCCGCTTAACCTGCCCGCGCAATGCCTCGATTTCAATGCCTTGATAGCTCGCACCGCGGATGGAGAAGACACCGGACAGATGATTAAGCAACTCCTTCGCTGCGGAGGGGCCGAAGTCGATTTCCACACGGGGAAGGTGGTCGATTCGTAGCTCGGCCTTGGCCAGCAGATCGTGCACGGTGTCCGGGAGCAGCAGCATGAGACGGTTCGAGGTGATCGAGTTGTACAACGATACCTTTATCTGCCTGGAGTCAAAGTTGTACTCGCCACTCACCTGCATCGACTGCTTGCCCTTGAACAAGCCGGCACGCTCAAGCCGCAGTGCGGGATAAACATAGTTTCCAGCAATCTCCGCCTTGGAAAACCCAATGTTTCGAAAAGTCAAATCCTCCGCCTGCGCGGCAAAGTCCAACCGACTTTTGGAATAGTCTGCCGTATCCACCTCAAAATCGATGTCGATGGTTGCACCCGTCGGCAACGAGAGCATTTTTAATCGGTCTTCCAGCGTCTGAAATTGCGCGGCGGTCACCAGCACCGGCGATACCGTGGCCTGCCGGGCCGGCGGGCGTTCGCCGCCCGTTCCCTTCAATATGGCTCCGTTGACATTGAACAGGGAACCCAGCCACTCCATTCTTCCATTGGAAAGCACAATGCGATCCGGCTTGAAACCAAGCACGGCTTCAACTTGATCCACGCGACGGAACCCGCTGCCCTCCGGAATCGCGATACCCCATTCCACCGATGGCGCCATCCTGATCCCCACCGCTTTTACTTCGACATCCACACCCTCTGCAGCACCATTCTTCCGCACCGAAAAAAATAGCGTCTCCGCCTGGAAAACAGGTTCGAGGTCGTCAGGGTGATTGCTGTAGTAGCAAACATGGTCTGCACGCCAACCATCGAGAGTAAGGGTTATGCCTTCCACCGAGACGGGAATCCCTGCTTCGTTCGCCCGGCGCATGACTTCGCGCAAAAGCGGACCAGGCACACCCTGGAGGCGCAGGTAGATAAACATAACCAGCCCGAGCAGAAGCAGTACGGCAATAAAACGAACAAGGATGCGAACGATGCGGAAGGTCCAGGCGACCAGGCGCCGGCTGACATACGGACCGTTCATCTATTCAGTTTCCGCTGGCGTTGCCTCGTGATCGATCAACAGATTTTGAGAAAACGTACCGACCACACCTTTGTTGAGCAAGAAGACCACATCGCGCCCCTGCACCATCGCATAGTATCCTTGATCCGTCTCTTCCCCAATCAAAAGCACCCGCCCAAGCTGGTTGGTGTCGGATAGGCCGACATGCAAGGCTATGGCGGGTTTGTCCAACCCGTAGCCGGACAGGTCGCGGGGATCGTAGGTAACATAGCTCGAAGCCATCAAGACCTCCAAACCCTCCAGCATGCCTTCCAAAGCCGTTGAATCAACCTGCAGCGTTCCGTTGGTTCCGCTGGGAACAAAGGTGCCGTCCTCCTGCCGTTCAACGGCATACTGCACGGCGTCCCGCCCCTCCATGGACACTTTCTGGATATCGCCGACATTAAGACGCCAAACCAGCTTGTTTTTGAAACTCAATGGGTCTGTCGCGGCATCCTGCACCTGCCGGAGATTAAGCTGGCATACCGTTGTCTCATCATCCCGCTTGATGCGAAGACCATCCCTCCGGCCCTGGGTTGGAAGAACATGAATCCTGTTGGTTTGGCCGAGGTTCGAGGAGCCAAACACATACGTCCACTCAGGCATTTCGTTGCTGCTTACATCGGTGAATTCAACCACCACCGCATTATCCCATAGCGCCAGCAGATCATTGACTGCGCGCACATTCGCATCCCAGCTTACCGGTGCGGTGATCGACCATTCCCCCGCCTCCGCGACGGAGAGATCCAACTGCTCCGTTCCATGAATGATGGAGACCGAGTCTATCTCCTTGGAGGTCAGTGGAAGCACACGGCGGTTGCGGAAATGGTCCCGGTCGACCGCGAGCAGCTCCATAACCTCCTTCTTCAGGGCAAACACCGACGTGTCGTCGGCGCGACGCGCATAGACAAAGTCGGGGCGGTCGGGAATCGCGTCGCCAAACACCAACATGCGCGACGTTCCATCTGCCCCGCCCAAGGAGATCTGCCGCGTCTCGCCCTGTAGGCCATAGACCGAAAAATCGGAAACGTTGTCGGCAATAAAATCATCATCGCCAATGCGCAAAGCTTGCAACTTTCTCAGAAAGACCTCCACCTCGCCCTCATCGGCCATGGCCACAATGGGTTGCTGGATCTGCCACTCCCCCTTGGCCCCTTTCATGATTTGCACAAAACCGCCCGGCCCGCGGATCTCCAGATGGCGACTGCCCGCGATATCCACCGAAAAGGCCACGCGATCACGCAATTGATCCACCTCTGCCGGCACAAAATTCTGCAACGCTTTGGAGATCGTGAAAATATCCTCCCCGTCGCCTTCCTTTATATACAGCATATCACCAAGCGGCCCTTCCCGGCCCACCAGCCAAACATGCTCTCCACGGTTGTCGACCGCCTTGATGCGCAGGGAGGGATGTGCAAAGCCATACTCGGCATCGTCGAACCCGCGAACCTTAAGCTGCTCTGCCGTAATGGTGGTTCCCTTTCCGAGGGAATTGAGCCCCGCCACCACGCGATGCACCAGTGCAATGTCCGCACGACCAAGCCCCTGATCGGGGTCACCCGTCATCCAAACACCGTTTTCTTTCACGCATTCGACCACCAGATTGGTGTATTGGAACTCAATCGAGACCAACGTCTCAATATCCAGATCGAACAGCTTGACCCGGCGGTATTCCTTGGACGGCACGTTGGAGCGCCATGTTTGCTGCATCCAAATAAAGGCACCCAGCACCAGGATACTGATCAATAGAACAAGTGACGAACGACCCTTCATAAATCCAAACCCTATTTTCTTCTCCGGATCCACACCAGCAGGCCGCCCGCTACGGCCACCAGCGGGATGCCCGCCACGTTGATCCAAAAGAGCTTGCCAAGCTGCTTGCGGGTGAGGCTTAGCTTGATTTCCTCGATCGGCTTCGGCGCAATCGCCATCAGCTCCTCGCGATCCAGCAGCCAGTTCATGGCACTCATGAACAAGTCCTGGTCCCCGCCCGTCAAGGCGCCATTGCTTATAAAGTCGGAATCACCGAACACCACCATCCGCGAGGGCAGGATCTGCACGTCGAGCATCTTCTGCGGGGCGCCGCGCTCAACCGCCACCGCCAAGGAAAACGATCCGCGCAAGTCCCCCGTATCCTCGTCATACTTGGGCGACATGTCATCCACCTGTGTTTCCGACCAGCTCGTCTCGGACGTCATGGCCAATTGAACCACGGTCGGACGATCATCATCCTCCCCGCCTGTGCCCCCCTCGGCCAGCAATGGCTCGACCGACCGCGGCAGGTGGAACCGTGCGCCGGCACCACCCATCCGCATCGTGATGGGATGCTCGTAGTAGGTGAGCACGTAGACATCGCTCCCCTTGAGCGTGTTTTCCGGATCCAACACAAAATCATTGCGAAGGCCAACGCCCCATCGCCGCAGCATGGGCTCCAGTCCACCATCCTTCAGTGCATCGAGCAGGATCATCACCCGGCCACTCCGGCGGAGATAGTCCTCAACCATATCGACCTCGGCCGCACTCATGGCCTTGTCGGGGCCAGCAATGATCAGAGCCGCGGCATCCTCCGGAATCTTCTTTTCGCCCGTCAGCAACAGCTCCGCCAGTTCAAGGTTATCCCGAACCAACGCGGTGCCAATCCGTGTGTAGCCGGAAACCTGGTCAAATTCGGTCACCCGCTTTTCGCCGTGTCCGACAAGGAAATAAACCTTCGGGGTTTCGCCTTGGACAAGCCCTTGGATCGCACTCGAAAAGGCCTGCTCCCCCTTGAAGGCGGAGAGGATCGGGTCCTTGCGTCCCTTGACCATCTTGATATCGGCGAGATCGGCCTGCTCCACGATCTTGCTTTTTCCATCCACGTCGAAGACCACCACCTGCGCTTCAGTCAATCCATATTGCTTTGCAAGCTTTTCGGTCTGCGCCAGATCGCGGGCGGGATCGACCCATTCAACATGGATATTCCTGGAATGGTATTGGTATTCCTCCAGCAGGTTTTCGATATCATGGTAGAGCTTGTGCTCCTCTTGGAAAAACACGATCACATCCACCTGATGCTCCAGTCCCTTCAGCAGGCTGGTGGTTTTGTCCGACAACGAGTAATACTGCCGCCCGCTGAGATCGATGCGAACCGGATTGGTTAGCACAATCCAGTTGACCAGCAACACCACGACCAACGCAAGCACCACGGATACGCCCCGGTTCAAATTGGATAGAAATCGTTTCATTTAAATATATTCCACAATTAAAAACACCACGGCAGGCTATCTATGTCCGCTTGGACTCAACCACCCTGACCGCTGCGAACAGAACCCATACCGTACAACTGAGATAGAGCACCACCGTGCGGGCATCCACAATGCCTCTGGAAAAATCCAGTAAATGGGCGTACGACGAGAAGTATTGCCCCACAATGCGCGCCGAGGGGTTTGGCGAAGTGTAGGCCAGAAACAGCATCGAGAAAAACATGATAGACAGGAGGGCAAAGCCGGAAATCGCTGCAACAATCTGATTCGATGTCAGGCTAGACATGAGTAGACCGATGGAAATGTATAGTCCGCCCACCAGCGTAATCCCCAGGAACCCTGCACGCATGGCGCCAAAATCAGGAAATTGCACCGTCCCGACGGGACTGAGATGCTGTAGAATAACCGTGTAAACCACCACGGGAATCCAGAGCACAGCGTAGAATACCAGCGACCCGGCAAACTTGGCCGCCACGAGGTCAACCGCCGTCAGCGGAGTAGTCAACAGCGATTCCAATGTGCCAAGCTTTCGTTCTTCCGCAAACAACCGCATCGTGATCAACGGAACGATTACCAGCAGGCTAAAGCCGATCAATCCGCCGAACATCTGTGGCTGCGCCATCGTCAGCGACTCCCCGTCCGCCAACTGAACCAGCAACCACCAGGAGTTCAGTCCGGTCAAGACCCAGAAGAAAAACATCACCACAAAGGCGATAGGCGAGAGGAAGCAAGTTTGCACCTCCTTCTTGAATAGGCTTAAAAATATTCTCACTGCACCGCCCTCTGGTTCTGGGTAATCTGGACGAAGGTGTCCTCCAGCGAATGCTCCTGCTCGGACAGCTCGCGCAACACCCATCCTTCGGTCACCGCAAGATTAAACAGCTCCTCGCGCATCTCGGAAGAATCCGCCTCGATTTCAATCCAGAGCCAGCCGTCGTTCAGCTCGCTGCAATTGCGGACATCCACACCCGCCATGGTATCGATTTTAACCATGGCCTCCTCCTTGCCGACCTTCACTTCCATTTCAATCACGGCGCAAGCATGAAGCTTTTTGTGGAGGTTTTCCTCCGTATCGGCGGCGACGATCTTTCCTTCGTTGATAATCAGGATGCGCTCGCAGATCGCCTCCACCTCCGGCAGAATATGGGTGCACAGCAGAATCGTGTGTTTTTCGGCCAGACTTTTGATCAGCTCCCGCACCTGACGGATCTGGTACGGATCCAACCCCACGGTCGGTTCGTCGAGGATCAGCAGGTCGGGATCGTGCACCAGACTATCGGCCAGTCCAACACGCTGCCGGTAGCCTTTCGAAAGCTGGCCAATGATGCGCTTCCCGACATCCGTCAAGCCGCACTGCTCCTTCACCTCGTTGATCTTCGCCTTGCGGGCGGAGGGTTTGACGCCTTTGAGTTCGGCGCGGAAGCGCAGATATTCATCGACGCGCATTTCCGGATAGAGCGGGCAGCTTTCCGGCAGATAGCCAATGCGCCGCCGAATCTCCTGCGGATGCTCGACGATATCATAGCCCGCCACTTCGATCTTCCCGGAACTCATTGGAAGATAGCCCGTCAGCATGCGCATGGTGGTGGTCTTTCCCGCCCCGTTTGGACCGAGAAACCCAACAATTTCAC
>DAOVNC010000183.1 GCA_030630445.1 Kiritimatiellales bacterium
ACCGGCCTTCCCTTTAGCTCCGGGTGGTCATGCTGCTCGACCGACGCGAAGAACGCGTCCATATCAACGTGCAGGAATACTTTTTGTGCCGGATCCATTCTCCCGACCATCCTGCATCGCCCCGTTTCTTTCAAGAGCGCTTTTGAGTTATTGGGGCCAAACTGGGGTTTCTTCAGTTTGACCCCTTATGCATATTAGCGTTTGTGCTGCTGGACACCTTTTTTATTCTTTTTCGGGGCGTCATTTTGCGGTTTCTGGTCGGATTTCTTGGGTGCGCGTTTAATAGCGTTCCGTTCCCGTTCCGATAGGCGGCCATCGCCATCGCGATCATAGCGCTCCAGCATTTCCTTACGCATCTGCTGAACGCGTTGGCGTTGCTCTGGGGAGAGCTGGCGAGAAGGTTGCTGTTCTCGAGGTTGGAACTGCTGCTGACCACGGGGCTGGAACTGCTGCTGCTGCCCGCGAGGCTGGACCTGCTGCTGCCCACGAGGTTGGAACTGCTTCTGCTGCATGCGGGGCTGGGGTGGCTGCTGTCCGCGAGGCTGGAACTGCTTCTGCTGCATGCGGGGCTGGGGTTGCTGCTGCCCACGAGGTTGGAACTGCTTCTGCTGCATGCGGGGCTGGGGTTGCTGCGGTTCGCGACGCTGGAACTGCTGCTGACCGCGACGTTGCTGCGTTGCGAACTGGCGGTTCATGGTATGGCTTTGTCGCGGTTGCTGTCCGTATGCTTTTTGCCGCTGGCCGCGGCGGCTCTGTTGGGATCCTTGCTGTAGCTGCGCTCCACATGTCGGGCACCTTTGCTGTTGCTGCCCATAGGCGGCTTCGGGGCGACGCTGCGGTTTCTGCCGCCGTTGTTGTGCGTTTGCAGTTATGGCTCCTGTGAGTATCGCCAGAGCGATGGTTGGGATTCTTGCATTCATTGTGCTGCCTCCTGTTAGGTTGTTCCCCATCGCCGCATATAACGCCGGCACGATGGATATATTTTGAGGAGATACGGATTTTCCAAAGAAAAAAGTCTACGGCGAAAACGTGTGCGACCAGATGGAGGTGCCGTTGATCTTAAAATAGAGGGTTGCAGAGTCGGTGCTCCATTCAATGGATTCGGAGGCGGTGGCGTGCGGTACGTTGGTATAGCTCGGCAGGTAGAGCAGATTGAGCCAGACGAGCTTGTCCGCTTCGCGATAGGAAACCTTGTAGGAAGGTTGCGAGACATAGTAGAACTTGCGCAGCCGCGCGGTCTTGGTGCCGTCGGGGGAATGGCTCCGCGCCAACTCGGTGCTCGGCGGCGTCAGGATCTTGAAGGCGACAAAGACGACGAAAAGCGTGAATGCCACCCCGCCAAGCCGCTTGATGTCGAACAACGTCCGCCTTTTGTACACTCGCTTCATGGGGTGGAGTGTACTGGATTATTGGGTGATTGGAATGATGGATTTTTGGATTGTCGTTTCAACAATCCATCAATCCTCTACAGGAGATTCCACCTGCTCGACGGGCGCTTTCTTGAAGAAGCGGCTGACATTCCAATTGCGGTCGACATCGCGCCAGGAGAGGAAGAGGAAGAGCGTGATGAGCAGGATGGCGAAGATATTAATCAGGGTAGAAACGACCTTTGGGTGTACCTTGCGCTTGGTGATGCCTTCCCACAGCGCGAAGCAGATATGCCCGCCGTCGAGTACCGGGATGGGCAGCAGGTTGAGCACGGCGAGGTTGATGTTGATGAAGCGGATGAAGCCGATGGCGTAGAGGAATCCGAGCTTGAGCGCGAACCAGAGCAGGGTGAAGATGGCTATGGGGCCGCCCATCATCTTAGCTGCGCTTCCACGCTCTTTTTTGTTGCCAAGCGCCTTGAAAAGCCTCCCGATTTTGGAGGCATCGTTGCGGACTTGTTCAATGGGCGAGCCTTCCATGGTCCATGGAAGCATGCCGGGGTCGCCCGGTGTGACACCGATGATGACTTTTTCGAGGTCATCGCGGTATTTTGGCGTGATGTCCATCGTAATGGTTTTTTCGCTGCGCAAAACCGTGATGGTGGTTTGCTTTCCGTCGTAGTCTTGCAGGGAGTCGGAGAGTTCGTGCCACCAAAGGATGGGTTTTCCGCCAACCTGGGTTACAAGGTCTCCTGTTTTCAAGCCGGCGACGCCGGCTGGATCTTTGGCAGTGATCTGGGCCAGTAGGGGGCGCATGGCGGGAAGCATGGTTTCCTGAGTTGATTTCGAGGGAATGGTGATGCTGTGGGTTTCGCTACCGGAGCGAACCAGCAGCGATACGGTTTCGTTGTCCTGGGCCAGAAGATCTTCCGATATGATGCCGTACCAGTCTACGACCGGCGTGCCGTTCACTTTCAGGATTTCGTCGCTGGCGCGCAATCCCTCGGCATAGGCCACGCTGTTGGTCGCAACGGCGCCAACGGCGGTGTGGTCGGGCATGGGTTCGGTAAAGGTGACGAGAAAGGCGAGCGGCAGTGCGAAGGCGATGTTGAAGAGGGGGCCGGCGACGGAGACGGCGATTTTTTTCCAGGGGGAGATATTGGGCATGGTTTTGCGGTCGCCTTCGTTTTCGCCCTGCATCTTTTCCATGCCTTCGGGGTCGAGCTGGGGGAGGGAGACGTAGCCGCCAATGGGGAACGCGCCGATTTTGTAGACGATGCCGCCGACCTCTTTTTTCCAGAGGGCGGGACCCATGCCGATGGAGAAGGTTTCAACCACGAGACCGCATTTGCGGGCGACGATGAAATGGCCGAATTCGTGGACGAAAATGGTGATTCCGAAGAGGAACAGCATCATGGCGACAATGAAGATTGTTTCGAGCATAGGGGGATCCTTGAGGGGTTATTAGAGGAAGAGTTCGATGTAGATATAGAGCATGGGCGCGGCGAAGAGGATGCTGTCGACCATGTCGAGAATGCCGCCGAGGCCATAGACCATGGTATTGGAGTCCTTGACGTCGACCGCGCGCTTGAACATGGATTCGACGAGGTCGCCGAGGGTTCCAACGATGGGGAAAAGGAAACCGAGCACGAGCGCATGCACCCATGAGAATGAAATGGCGCTGTTGATCTGGCTCTTGGAAACGATAAGCCAGACAAGATTGACGGCCACGCAGAAACCTACCCCGCCCCAAAGGCCTTCCCAGCTCTTTTTCGGCGAAATGGTCGGGGCCAGCTTGTGCTTGCCGAAGCGGGTGCCGAAGAAGTAGCCGCCAGAATCGGCCATCTTCATGCAGAGGATGACGTAGAATGCGGCCCAGCCCGGCTTGGAGGGGTCGCCGCTCAGGAACAGGCGAACCACGAAGCTCCAAAGCAACGGCACGTATACAATGCCCAGAAGGGTTCCCATGCAGCTTTCGAGACCCTTGCGGAGGTTGGGATAGGCCAGGATACGGAAAAAGTTGGAGGTGATAACCACCAGCAGGATGCACCACAGGGCGTTATCGGAGATGCTGAATCCATCATAGGTGAAATGCTTGCCCAGCGCATTGAACCAAGTGGCGGCAACGAAGACGAGTCCGCTGGCGGTTCCCCATTTTTTCGAGGCGGGCATGCCGCCAGCCTCCAGCAGTCCATAGAACTCCCAGGTGCCGAACCCGGCGAAAAGCAGCAGGCCGATCAAGCCTATGGGCCAACGGCTGGGTACCAGACAGAAGGCGGGAATCAGAACGGCCGCGATGCAAAGTGCTATGATGATTCGTTTTTTATCCATGGTGCATCCTACTTCTCCATCCCACCATAGCGGCGATTACGGCCATTGAAAGCTTCCAATGCTTGGAAAAACTGCTCCTCGCGGAAGTCGGGCCAGTAGGTGTCGGTGATGTGGAACTCGGCGTAGGAGAGCTGCCACAGCAAAAAGTTGCTCAGCCGCAGTTCGCCGCTGGTGCGGATCAGCAGTTCCGGGTCGGGTACGTCGGGCAGGTAGAGATGGTCGGCAACGGTCTGCTCGTCGATGTCTTTGGCCGCCAGTTCGCCGGCCTGAACCTTTACGGCGATCTGCTTGGCGGCCTCGGCGATCTCCACGCGCGAACCATAGCTCAGCGCGATGATAAAAGTGTGGCCGGTATAGTGCGCCGTGGCATCGAGCGTCTTTTGCAGACGCTTGCGCACGAGCAGGGGAAGGCGGTCGAACTGCCCCATGACGCGCAGGCGGATCTGGTTGTCGTGCAGTTCCTGTTCGTAGGCTTCGAGCGAGCTGACCAGCAGCTTCATCAGTCCCTCAACCTCTTGCGGCGGGCGTTTCCAGTTTTCGGTGCTGAAGGCGTAGACGGTGATGAATTCAACCCCGGCCTTGGCCGCCGCACGCAATACGGCGCGCACCGATTGCGCGCCCTCCTTGTGCCCTTCGATTCGGGAGAGGCCACGCTCCTGCGCCCAGCGCCCGTTTCCATCCATGATGAGGGCCACGTGACGGGGGATTTTCTCCAAACTCTGGAATGACGGAGTCATTTGAATATCTAATTCCTAAATCCCTAAACAAATTCCAATTCCCAAACGAGATGTTTCGAGCCTTTTGTATTGTTGTTTTGAAATGGTTATAGGATTTAGAGCCTCGGGTTTAGGATTTCTACCGATCCAGCAACAACGTGCTGGAGCGCTTTGGACCTACGGAGAGGATGGAAACCTTCACGCCGGTCAGTTTTTCCAAATATTCGACATATTTCCGCGCCTGTTCCGGGAGTTCGTCCCAAGTGGTGCATTCGGTGGTCGGGCTGTTCCATCCCTTGAACTCTTCGTAGACCGGGGTGCAGCGCTCCAGCTTGCGGATGCTGGCGGGAACGGTATCGATGCGCTCTCCGTCGCATTCGTAGGCGACGCAAACCTTGATGGTTTCCACGGCGTCGAGCACGTCGAGCTTCATCAGCGCCCATTCGTCGATGCCGCCGACCATGGCGGAGTAGCGTGCAACCACGCCGTCGAACCAACCGCAGCGGCGCGGCCGTCCGGTGGTGGCGCCGAATTCGTTGCCGACCTTGGCAATGTGCGCACCCATATCGTCGAGCAGCTCGGTCGGGAAGGGGCCTCCGCCGACGCGGGTGGTGTAGGCTTTGACGATACCGACCACGCGGTCGATGGCGTTCGGCGGGATGCCGGAGCCGGACGGCGCGCCGCCCGCGCCTGTGTTGGACGAGGTGACGTAGGGGTAGGTACCGAAGTCGACGTCGAGCATTACGCCCTGCGCGCCTTCGAAGAGGATTTCGTCATCGTTTTGGACGGCTTCGTGCAACAAGGGAATGGTGTCGCAGATGAACGGGCGGAGATAGTCGGCCGCTTCCTTGACCTGAACGAGCAGCAGGTCGATATCTAGGGGCTCGGCCCCCATGCCCGCAAGTGTTTCACTCTTGGCGATCGCCTGGGTTTTGACCCGGTCGAGAAAGTCGTCTTCGAGAATGTCGCCAAGGCGCAGGCCGATGCGGTCGGCCTTGTCGGAATAGGCCGGGCCAATGCCGCGTTGGGTGGTGCCGATTTTCTTCGTGTCCCCAAGCTTGCCTTCCTTCGCACCGTCCAGCGCTTTATGGTATTGGAGAACCATATGCGCGCGGTCGGAGATGAACAGGCGGTTGTCGAGGTTGATGCCCCGTGCGACAAGGTCTTTGAGTTCGTCCATCAGGCCAACGATGTCAACCACCAGTCCGTTGCCGATCACGCATTTGCAGGTGTCGCGCAGAATGCCCGACGGGGTGAGGTGGAGGACATATTTCTGGTCGCCGATCTCCACGGTGTGCCCGGCGTTGTTGCCGCCCTGGTAGCGCACCACCCAGTCCACATTGGCGGTGAGTACATCGATAATCTTTCCTTTGCCTTCGTCGCCCCACTGCGACCCGATCAATACTGTTTTCGACATGGTTTGAATCCTGCGGTTAGCGTTTTAGTTCATAAAATAAAAAAGCCCACTTCCATAAGGGGGCTTATGAAAAGGGGAAACTAGGGAACCCCCTCCTCCCCGTCAAGACTTCGCGCGCCCAACCTGCGCGGGTTCGTTGCCTCCTTTCAAATTCCTTTGAGCGCGGGGCGTTGGGTTTTGAGGGGCTGATTTAGGGCAGATGTCGACCGGAAAAAGGAGATGCCGATCCTTGGATTGAAGGTCTAATCGTATTTCATACTTAATGAAGTATGAAATTACATAAGATAGAACCCCTGAAAACAGGTGCTTTTAGCAGATTTCATTTCATACTTCATTAAGTATGAAGTGGAGGGTGCCCTACAATGAGATGCAGTATGACAAGATGGGTTTGAACAATCGGGATGAAGGAGTAAGGTTCCGATCAATGAAGATTTCGACCCATGCCGACCAGACCGAGAAGCTTGTAGGGCTCCGGGCCGAGGATATCCATAAATGGATCGACGGCTTTTTCGATGCGGAGAGCTTTGGCCATTTTATGAAGACGGGTAGCCGCGGCGGCTTCAATCCGTACAACCACCGGAAATACCGCCACTGCGCGGAGGCGTTGGAGGATGCCTACAGGGAGTTTGAAGGCCAATACACCCGCGAGCAGATCAAGGCCGTCGTCGAGTGCCACATCCGCGACGACTACGACGGATTCATCCCGCTCCAGGAAGATTTTGAAAGCGGGATGTTTACGGAAAAGTATCATGAAAACGACAGTAAGGGGACGCTGGAAAATATTCTGAGCGAGGAGGAGTTGTCGGAATATTTCAAGGGAAAGTCTTATTCCGGCGGCAAGGCGGATCCGTTCAGGCTTTCGGCCTCGTTTTATTGGCGGATCGTTTGGCCAACGGTCATTGCAGCCATTCTCTTCGCGGCGTCGGCGTTTACGATCATCGTCCCGGTTTTTCGCAACAGCATGATGAAGCAGAAGCGGGAGATGATCAAGGAGCTGACCTCCACCGCCGCCAGCGCGATCGAATTCTACATCCACCGGGAGCAGGCAGGGGAAATGCCGCGCAAGGAGGCCCAGCGTCGGGCGGCGGACGAGGTGGCCGAACTGCGCTACGGCGTCGACCGCAAGGACTATTTCTGGATCACCGACATGCATCCGCGCATGGTCATGCATCCGTACCGTCCGGAGTTGGTCGGCCGCGACCTGACCGACTAT
>DAOVNC010000346.1 GCA_030630445.1 Kiritimatiellales bacterium
CACAAACATCATCTGTCCACAGTTTTACCCGCACGGTCGATCTATCGTTCCAAGTGGCAGTGTGTTCCTCTTGAACCTCATAGGTCGTCTCCAAGCAGATCGATGGCGTTTTGTACGACTTCTTTCCCTTCCCCGCAGAACCTCCCACTTCAAGTTTTCCCGAAACCCACGCTGCGTCATCCGAATGCCCTTTGGAACCACTTTTCTCAACCAAGCATCGATACTCAACCCGCACTCTCTCCAGTGCAGCTCCCGTCCGGTTGTCCATGGTTAATTCATAGTCAACATACTCAAGCTCGGAAAGGATTTCCAAGACTCCCCTCGCTCTGGCGTTTAGGTCGTTTGGGTCCGGTTGTGTGTGCCTCTCCGATGCAGCGGCTGAATTCGACTTTTTCTCAATGGAAATCTTCAGCTTGGATTCTGAAAGAAACTGATCCGCAACAATCCACTCCTTGATATAGTCCTGATCTTCTTGGCAGAACGCGGCGGGGGCGATCCACATCTGCTTTTTGTTGTCGCGTTCGAAAAACAGTTTTTTTAGCCGCGCATCATATTTGACGATCCGCCCGCGTATGTTGCGACCATCCGCGCTTGAAAAATCGCGGAAGCCGTCCCGGGACACCTCGCCCGCAAGAATCGTTCCCGCAAAAAGAACCCCGACCCATCCTAGCAACACAATATTCTTCATGACATCCCCCATGGTTGGGCAGATAGTAGACAAAGTCTGGACGCTAATACCAGCAACTAAAACTTCTCGGTGTAAAGTAGAATGAGCGTCTCGCTCGTTCAGGCAAGCGGGACGCTTGCTCTACTTTCAAAACATGGGTCGAGAAGTTTTAGTCGCTGGTATGAAAACCATTGGAGTTTGTACAGGGAACAAGGAATCCTGCCGGTTTATCCGGCTCTTTTCCCTCGTCAACCATGAATTATCACCTTCATATTATATGATATACGGATATATATCCCATTTTTGGGCTAATTTTACCCAACAATATCCGTTTATCATATAAAATATGCGTTTCACAGGGAGCCTCGCGACGGCTCCGAACCGACGGCTTCTTTCAATATAGGCATAGTACATTTTACTATTCTTACTTGATTAATATGGTTTTATCTTGGCTTATTCATGTTGTATCTTTTCGGTCAGATCGAGCGGCAAGGGTGCGGCTCGCTAACCAAAAGGAGACATGCCATGAAGAAAAGAAGCCTATTGAAAGCGTTGCTGGCTGCGACGCTGGTCTGCGCAACCGTGGTGATTGCCGGGGAAGGTCCCGCAGTCAAGGGGAATCCAAAGAGCAAGATCTACCACAAGCCCGCCTGCCGCCACTATGCGGCCAAGAGCACCACGGTTGAATTCAAGTCGGAAGCCGAAGCCAAGAAGGCGGGCTACAAGCCCTGCAAGCAGTGCTGCAAAGCCAAGAAGACCGAGAAAACCGAGAAGAAGGTGGAACCCCCAAAGGAAAAATAGAACCGCATTGTTAAGTCGAAAAGCTCCTCGAACTTTCGGGGAGCTTTTTTGTGTTTCTGAACCTCGTACATTGCCACAGAAAAACTGCCGGATAAATTGACCGCGAAGGTGCGCCAAAACCAACCCTACTTAACTCGCTTATTCAGATTAAGGCTTCACCACTAATCCACACGAATTGACACTAATCCTACGACGGAACTTCATTCGTGCAGATTAATGAATATTAGTGGTTTGATAATCCGCCTGAATCATTAGCGACATCTCGGGCAAAGGTGTAGTGCGGACCTCTCTGCTTGCGGAGGGGGCGCCCCTTCGGGAGGCATCCGCCGTCGCCAAGGCTATGGCGAGACAAGCTGCGCTCACCCACAAGGGGAAGAAAACACAGGGTCGCTAATGATTCAGGTAATCCGCTATCCCGCCATTTAGGTTTTAATTGTTCGTGAGGTTCCTCTACCCTCTCCCGAAACCGATTGGAGTTTACGGATGGAATGGTTAAGCGGCTTACTGGACAACATCCATGGCTTTGTATGGGGATGGTCAACCATCTCCCTACTGGTAGGCACAGGACTGTTCCTCACCGTACGACTGCTCTTTGTTCAAGTGCGCCACCTCGGCCACGCCATTGCCTGTGTGCTCGGCAAATATGACCAACCCGAAGAGAGCGGCGACATCTCGCACTTCAAAGCGCTGGCCACCGCGCTCTCCGCGACGATTGGAACGGGCAACATTGCGGGCGTGGCGACGGCCATCGCACTCGGTGGCCCGGGCGCGGTTTTCTGGATGTGGATTACGGCACTCGTCGGCATGGCGACCAAGTTTACCTCCTGCACACTGGCGGTGAAGTATCGCAAGATCCACGACGACGGTTCAGCTAGCGGCGGGCCCATGTATTATCTTTCAACGGGTCTTGGCCACAAGAAGCTGGGTACATTTCTCGGGATTTCATTTGCCCTGTTTGGAATGATTGCCTCCTTTGGAATTGGCAATATGGTGCAAGCCAATGAGGTCGTGAATGGCCTTGGATATCTGCTTCCTGAAGTTGCACAGTCAGGTGGATTCTCGCCATGGGAAGGCTTCAAAATATCGTGGTTGAGCTTGGCCACGGGGCTGACGCTCTCCTTCATGACAGGCATTGTAATTCTTGGCGGGATCAAACGCATCGCGAATGTGGCGGGTGTGATCGTGCCATTCATGTGTTCGTTCTATGTGATCGGAGCAACCGTTATTCTAATCCTGAATGTATCCGCCATTCCTGCGGCCTTTGCCCAGATTGTTAAATATGCCTTTACACCCTATGCTGTTGGCGGTGGCGTGTTTGGCTCTGCAATACGATATGGCGTGGCGCGCGGCGTATTCTCCAACGAGTCCGGCCTTGGCTCCGCCCCCATCGCCCACGCGGCTGCGCAAACCAACGAACCCGTGCGCGAAGGAACCGTCGCCATGCTTGGCCCGTTGATCGACACGCTGATCATCTGCACCATGACCGCGCTCGTCATCCTCGTGACCGGCGCAAACCACAGCGAATTCGACGGCGGGGCCATGACGGCGCATGCGTTTGAAAAGGGGCTGTTCGGCTACGGGCAATATCTCGTGGGCTTCGGCCTCATGTTCTTCGCCTACTCGACGCTCATTGCGTGGTCGTACTACGGCGACCGCTGCGCCGAGTTCTTGTTCGGCGAAAAGGCGATTCCGATCTACCGCTGGGTCTACGTCGGCTGCATCACCATCGGCGCGGTCGGCGGGCTGCGCGTTATCTGGACGATTGCCGACATCTTCAACGCGCTCATGGCCATCCCCAACCTCATCGGCCTGATCCTGCTCTCCGGCGTTGTCGCGCGCGAAACCAAGCGCTATTGCTCCCGGCTCAAGAATGGGGAATTCAAGAAAATCTAGACGAAGCGCTAACCAGCACCGGGCAGGCGGGCCGCCTGCGGTACGAACCTATGTATCGCAGGCGGCCCGCCTGCCCCGGTAGAATCGGGCCAGACGCTCCGGCGGGATCCCGAGGTGATAGCCGAGGATCATGAGCTTGTTGATCAGCGTTACCTTGAATACGCCATGCTGCTGCCAACGGCGGCCGGAAGTGATGGCGGCCGCGGGAACCGTCACGACTTCCCCGAATCGGCGCAGGGCGCGCACAAAGGCATAGTCCTCCATAATCGGCAGGTCGGGAAAACCGCCGGCTTGCTCGAAGGTTTCCCTGCGCATGAACAGCCCCTGATCGCCATACGGCATTTGTCCATCCCGAGAACGCTTGTTCGCAGTGTCTTCGATAAATTTCAGGCCCCGCATTTGCTCCCTGATCTTGAACGTAAATGCCCCCAGCGCAACCGCCGGATCGACCAAGGTGTCGCGAACGATCCAGTCCCATCGGTCCGGCAGCATCGTGTCGGCATGAAGAAAGAGCAGGATTTCCCCCG
>DAOVNC010000245.1 GCA_030630445.1 Kiritimatiellales bacterium
CGCAATCCACAACAACACGAAAATGGAAACAATGACGATCGGTACAATGATCGCCAGCTTTTTCATGGCATTGCGCTGCTGCTCGAACTGTCCACCATATTCAATGAACACCCCTTCGGGCAGCTCAACGTTTTCGGCAACAGCGGTTTGGATATCGCCGAGTACGTCGCTAAGTGCGCGGTCCTTGATATTGCCCTGCACAATCCAGCGTCGCTGGTTATGCTCGCGGTTGATCTGCAGCGGGCCACTGACCCTTTCGATGCTTGCAAGCTGGTCGAGCCGCAGCAGCGCGCCGTTGGCCGAACGGATGAAGAGTTGGCCAAGGGCTTCGGGCGTGGCGCGAAACTCGGGCGCATAGCGGACGTGGATCGCATAGCGCCGCGTGTTTTTATACAACGTATCGGCCACCGTTCCCCCCACAGCCGTTTCAACCATTTCGAGCACGGCGTCGCCGGGCACGCCATAGCGCGCGAGCGCATCGTGGTCGAGCACGACTTTGACCTGCGGCTGGCCATAGCTCTGCTCAATGGAAAGATCGACCAAGCCCTCTATCCCCTCGATGGATGCGCGCAATTGCTCGGCCGTCTCGCGGATTTCATCGAGATCTTCGCCATAAACCTTAATGGCGAGCTGCGCCCGGACGCCGGAGAGCAGTTCGTCGAACTGGTGCTGGATCGGCTGGCCAATATTGATCTGCACGCCGGGAAATCCTTCCACCTGCTGCCGAATTCTATCGGCAATGACACTTCGATCCGCACCCTCTTTCGGCTCAACATGCACTTCCGCAAAGTTGACCGGGTGTGGATGGCTGCCCGCCTCGGGGCGGCCGATCCGCGTTACCACCTTGTCGATGCCTTCAATCTCCAGGATCTCGCGAACAACGCGTTCTGCGGTTTTCCCCGCCTCTTCCAGCGCAATGGAGGGGGCCATGTTGACCGATACCATGATGGAGCCTTCCTCCAGCACGGGAATAAACTCGGTTCCGATTTTCCGAAGGTTGGAAGCCGCCAGGATCGACAGCACGGCAACGGCCACAAAGACCCCGGCCTTCGCCTTCAGCGCAGCAACGAGCAGTTTTTGGTAGGCGCCCTTGATGCCCCGGAAGAAGGCCGACTCCTTGTAGGGCTTCTCGTTGAGCAGGAAGCTCGCCAGCACCGGCGCAATGACCAGCGCAAAGACCAGCGAGCCGCCGAGCGCCAGCATGACCGTGTAGGCCAGGGGCTTGAACATTTTCCCTTCCACCGCTTCGAGCGACAGGATCGGGAGGAAGACCACGATGACGATCATGATGGCGAAGGCGATCGGTCTTCCCACCTCCTTGGCGGCATTTTGGATCAGTTGGAGCCGGTGCTCCTTGCCACCGTGCTTGAGCCCAAGGAAGCGGTGGATATTTTCCGTCACCACAATGGAGCCGTCGACCAGCAGACCCAGCGCGATGGCGATGCCGCCGAGCGACATCAGGTTGGCGGAAATGCCAAAGCGGTTCATGCCGATGAAGGCCACCAACGCGCAGAACGGCATGGCCAGCGAAACAATGATGGCGGCACGGAAGCAGCCGAGGAAGGCAAACAGCACCAGCAACACCAGCACCATGCCCTGCAGCAACGCAATGTTCACGGTGCGCGTGGAATTGGCAACCAGGTCGGCCTGCTCGTAGTACGGCACCAGCCTGACTCCTTCCGGCAGCCCGGCCTGCACCTGGTCGACTTTTTCATAGAGGGCGCCAATCACCTCCGACGAGTTGGCTCCGAACAACTTCATCACGATACCCGACACGACTTCCTCGCCGGCATCGACCGTAACGATGCCGCGCCGCAACGCCGGGCCATGGTTCACTTCGGCCACATCCGAAATCGACACGGGCGTGCCGTTAAAGGTCTTGAGCGTAATGCCCCGGATGTCGTCTAGATTGCGTAGAAAACCGATCCCGCGCACCAGATGCTCCTCGGAATTTATTTGCAGATATTGCCCGCCGACGTTGCGGTTGTTCGCCTGCACCGCCGTGACCACATCCTTGGTCGCAAGACCGTACTGGTGCAACAGGAATGGATCCAATTCAATCTGGTACTGCAACACATGGCCGCCCGCGCTAAGGATATCCGTCACGCCCGGCACGGTCTGCAGTTGCCGCTTCACGATCCAGTCGTTGACGTCGCGCAGGTAGGTCAGCTTATCCAGTCCGCCGGTATCGGCACCCTCCTCTATCTCCAGATAGTAGAGGAAGATTTGCCCCAGCCCGGTCGAGATCGGCCCCAGGGTTGGTGGTTCGTGCAAATCCGGCAGGTCGGCCATCGCCGCATTCAAGCGCTCCGCCACCAGTTGGCGCGCAAAATAGATGTCGGTGTCATCCGTGAAATAGACATAGACCACCGACATGCCGAACGCCGAGGTCGACTTGATCAGCGTGACGCTGGGCAGCCCGTTCATCGCCGTTTCGATGGGATAGGTGATCAACTGCTCCACTTCTTCCGGTGCCATGCCGTCCGGCTCCGCAAAGATCGGAACCATGATCGGCGAAATATCAGGAAACGCCTCCACGTCGAGCTTGCGGTATTCCACCACCCCAAGCCCCACCACGCCGAGCAGCGCCAACAGCACCAGCCCCCGGTTTTTCAACACAACTTTAATCAAATGATCAATCATCGTAATTTCCAGTTTCAAATTTCAGGTTTCAGGTTTCCCTAATGCCCATGCCCGGCGTGGGGATCCATGCCGCTAGTGACCATTTGAGCCTTCAGGGAAAAGGCGCCGACGGCAACATAGGGGTCGCCCGGCTTGAGGCCGCTCTTGATTTCGACGGAATGGTCGTCGGCCAATCCAAGTTCGACGACCAAGGCTTGGAAACCATGGTCTCCGGGAGCGAAGACCACGGTTTCGCCTTCCAGCGTTTGGATCGCTTCGCGCGGAACCGCAACCGATGCATGGGCGGTTTCGACCTTGATCCGCGCACGGACAAACGCGCCCGGCGTGAAATCCTCGCCCGCGCCTTCGAGCACACAACGCGCGGTAAAGGTGCGGGTTTCGGGGGATATGATCGGACTGATGTATTTCACCGTGCCCCGCGCGGTGTGGCCATCGTGCGCGACAAATTTTACGGCCATGCCCTTGCGGATCAAGTGCTGGTATTTCGGGAAGATGCTGATGTCCGCCCAAACACTGGAAAGGTTGGCAACCTCGAACAGTACCTTCTCTTCGCCTGCGGTTTCGCCGACGGCCAGATCTTTGGAAATAATGATTCCGTCGAGCGGAGCGGCGATGGTGTAGACGGCCATGGTCTCGCGGTTTTCGAGCGAAGCCAGGATATCGCCCCTCTTCACGGTGTCGCCGATCTCGCCAAACACCTGCCGAACTAGGCTGGCATAGCGAGGCGAAACAGCAGCGGAGCGGTCGCGGTTCAGCTTGATCTCGGCCGGGAAAACCGAGGCCTTCGCGATGGTCCCGCCTTCGGCCTCGTGAATCTGCACGCCAATCTTTTCGGCCATCTCCGCCGAAAGCTCCACCCCTTCAACCTCGCCATGGTCGTGCCCGGCATGAGGGTCGACCTCCGCGTCTTTATGTGGGGCAGGCTTTCCAGCCTGCCCATCGGCGGAATGGTCGTGGCCTGCGTGGTCTTCTTGTGGGGCAGGCTTTCCGGCCTGCCCTTCGGCGGAATGGTCGTGGCCAGCATGATCCCCGTGCTCCGGATGAGCAGGCTGGAAAGCCTGCTCCACATGGTCATCGTGGCTCCCTTGCCCCAGCCCCTGAAGACCGGGCAGCGTGAATTTTCCTTTCGCAGCGGCGGTGCAAGACGCACAGTCGCAATCTCCGGTGTCGCAAGTTTGGGCGCCTGCCCACAGTGTTGTTGCCGCCAGCATGGCCGTCGTCAAAATGATTTTTTTCATGGTTAGATTCCTTCTTTTATGAATTTAGCGATTTGGGCGCGGGCCAGATGGGCGTCGCGCAGCGAGATAATGTAGCGGATGCGAATGTCGGCAAGATTCTGCTGCGCCGCAATCAGTTCCAGCCAGGAAAAGCGGCCTGCATTATAACCATCCCGGCTCAACGCATAGGCCTGCTCCGCTTTGGGGATCAATTTGTTTTTTGTCAGTTCCACCTCGACCATTGCCCCGTTGTAGAGTGCCAGAACCGTGGACAACTCGGCCTGAAGCACCCGGCGGACCTCCGCGCGTTCGGCCAGCACGGCATCGGCGCGCAAACTCGCAGCCGCAGATTCGGCGCGCCCACGCTTATTGAAACTCAGCGGCATCGCGATGGAAAACACGAAGGAATTAATGTCGCCAGCTGCTTCATATTTGTATCCCGCACCCAGCAAAACGTCGGAGGCATCCTTCGCCTTGGCCTGCCGGGCCTCGGCCCGAACCTTTTCAGACTCGGCCGCCAAGCGCTGGAGCGCCGGATAGGAATCATCGAGAGCGAGGGCATCGAGGGGATCCAGTTCGTAGTACGGAGAAACCGTCTCGCCCAGCTGCTTCATCGGGATTCCGATCAGCGAGGCGAGCGTTTCCTGCGCGGCTACCAAATCGCCGAAACAACAGGTCTGCGTGAGAATGATTTCCTCCAGCGCGAGTTCGGCCTGCACCACATCCAACTCCGACCCGCCGCCCGCTTCATGGCGCCTTTTCGCCACCTCGACAAACGCCCGTCCGAGTTGCTCCTGCTCGGCGCGCACCTTGCCGGTTTCCTGCTGGGTCATTACGCCGATAAAGGCCAGCCGCACCTGCTCCGCCAGTTTCAGCTCCGCCTCCGAAATCCCATTCCCGGCCGCATTGAACACCTGGAACGCAATATCACGTTCATGGCTCCGCTTTCCTCCGCGTTTAAACCGCTGCTTGAGACCGATGGCATACTCCCCATCGCTAAAGCCATTCAGATCGCCGCCGACCCCTTCGGCCTCTATCTGCAGAATGGGGTTGTTCCAAAGGCCGGCGGCGGCGATGCCTTTTTCGGCAGCCTGCGCAACCATGCGGGTGGCGCGTAGCTCGGGCGAGTTGGTGCGGGCAAGCTCCAGCGCCTGCTCCAAGGTTAAGGTTCCGGATTCCGCTATCCGTCCCGCTGAAGTCGGGACGCCCTCGCAGAGCGGGGCGGAGGCGACAAATGAAATGCCGCACAATAAAACTATAAATCTACTCATGGGTTGCTCCTGATTAAAATTGCTTCGTTCGTTTCGGGAAACGCGAAGCAATCAAATCAGGAGCTGGACTGTTCGGAGGGCGGCGAGGATGCCGAGGGACGAGGGACGAGCTGGCCTTAAAGCAGAGTTTGTTTTCGGCAGGACAAAGAGTACGGACAGGATTGGGGGTTGTTCGATTGGGGTGGTGTCGAGGGTGCGATTGCCCTGAATTTTATTTTTGTCCGCACAGGGCTGGTGCTCGCACGAATGGCAGCTGCATGGATCGGCCGCAACTTCGCAAAGCCCCATGTCCGCATCGTGATGATGGTCATGGTGCACGGCGGCATGGACACACGGCAACATCGTCGCCAATAGCGCAACCACCACTAAAATGTGCTTCAACATATTCATTGCCTACTTCCCTACAAACGCGCCCTTTTTTCAAAAGAGCCGCATCCCGCACCATTTCCTCTTCTGTCACACTTGTAGCACGCGCCTCCCGAAGGGGGCGCGTTTTGACTGCAGGGGTCAATACGCAAAAACCAGCGCTTCGCGAAGCGTTATCTTCAGGCTTTCCCGTAGTTCAGATTGGGTTTTCATGGACGCGTTATTATCCAATTCCCAAGTGCTTTACAAGACAACCTTTTGGTC
>DAOVNC010000062.1 GCA_030630445.1 Kiritimatiellales bacterium
GGCCGGGACAATTTGATGTCAATCTGGGGAGGCGGAAGCGAACCGTCTGGATCGGGGTCTTCCAACAAAGAATGGAAGCCCAGATGATCGGACTGGAATTTTGGATCATGCTGCGGTAGCACGGAAATCTTTTTGAGCAGTTGATCCCGCTCCGCCTCCAGTTGCCGGACACGCGCCCGGGGCCACCGCGTCCATTCCTCGGGCGGGACGGCGGGACGGTCGGCGGGAAAACGGGGATCCACCTGCTCGGCAACGGCAAACCCCGCCAACGCCAGCATCCATCCCGCGAAAAACAATTGCCTGTGCCGCCACCTCTTCATAGATCGTCCGCCTGTCAATTAAATCCCGATGCTAGCCTAATGAAGCTCGTGGCGTCAAAAAAAACATGCCGCCACAATGCTGCAGATTTCCCGCGCGCCCACCGATTGACACGGTGTGCGCTTCCCCCTATATTCACGGTTCTTTTTTACAGGAGATGCTTGCGAACCCATGAAAAACGAACCGATGACCGATTTGGAAAAGATGCGCCACAGCACGGCGCATGTGATGGCGGCGGCGGTATGCCGCCTGTTTGACGATGTGCTGTTGGATATCGGCCCGTCGACCGACGACGGCTTCTACTACGACTTCGATCTGACCGACCGCATCACCCCCGAAGACTTCGAGCGTATCGAAGCCGAAATGAAGAAGATCGTCGAAGAGGATCTTCCTTTCGAACGCATCGAGGTCTCGCGCGACGAAGCAAAGGAAATCCTCAAGGGGCAGAAATACAAGCTCGAACGCCTCGACGAAATCCCCGAAGGCGACGCGATCTCCTTCTACTCCTGCGGTGAATTCCAGGATCTCTGCCGCGGCCCGCACGTGGAGAGCACCGGCAAGATCCGCACGTTCCAACTGATGAATGTGGCGGGTTCCTATTTCCACGGCATCGAAACCAACCCGATGCTACAGCGCCTCTACGGCACGGCCTTCACGAACCCGAAGCAGCTGCGCCTCTATCTAAAGCAGCTCGAGGAAGCCAAGAAGCGCGACCACCGCCGCCTCGCCAAGGATCTCGACCTCTATTCGATTTCGGAAAAAGTCGGCCCCGGCCTCGTACACTGGCACCCGAAGGGCGCGCGCATCCGCTCGATCATCGAGGATTTCTGGAAGCGCGAGCACTTTAAGAACGGCTACGACATTCTCTACACCCCGCACGTCGGCAAGGCCAACCTGTGGGAAACCTCCGGCCACCTCGACTTCTATCGCGAAGGCATGTATGCGGCGATGGATGTGGACGGCCAGGAATATTTCATCAAGCCGATGAACTGCCCGTTCCACATCGAAATCTACAAATCCGGCCTGCGCTCCTACCGCGAGCTTCCGCTGCGCTGGGCCGAGCTAGGCACGGTCTACCGCTACGAAAAGGCCGGCACCCTGCACGGTCTCTTCCGCGTCCGCGGCTTCACCCAGGACGACGCGCACATTTTCTGCACTCAGGAGCAGATCGAGAACGAGGTCAAGGAGGTCATCCGCTTCTGCAACATGATCTGGAAAACCTTCGGATTCACCGAAGTGAAGGCCTACCTCTCCACCCGCCCGGAAAAGGCGGTCGGCGAAAAAGCGCAATGGGACCAAGCCATCCAATCGCTCGAAGCGGCAATCAAAGCCGAAGGCCTCCCCTACGAGGTCGACGAAGGCGGCGGCGCGTTCTATGGCCCGAAGATCGACCTCAAGGTGAAGGATGCGATCGGCCGCGAGTGGCAGACCAGTACCATCCAGTTCGACTTTAACCTGCCGGAGCGTTTCGACCTTAAATACATCGGCGCCGACGGCGAGGCGCACCGCCCGTACATGGTCCACCGCGCACTCTTTGGCAGCCTCGAACGCTTCTTCGGCATCCTGACCGAGCACTATGCCGGCGGCTTCCCCGTCTGGCTCGCGCCGGAACAGGTGCGCATCCTACCGCTTTCCGACGACCAGCTCGACTATGCCGACGAAATCCTTTCCAAGCTTCGGAATGCCGAAATCCGCGCAACGGTGGATACCAGGCAGGGAAAATTAAATGGAAAAGTTAAGAACGCCCAACTGGACAAAGTGCCGTATATGCTTATTATCGGCGGCAAGGAACAGGAAAACAGCCAGGTCGCCGTGCGCCACCGCCTCAAGGGCATGAGGGGCGAATGCAGCCTGGATGAATTTATCGTGCAGCTCAAAGAGGAAGAGCTGGCAAAGACAACAGTAGACATGGAGGTCTCAGATTAGCAGGCAAAACTACAGAGGTAGACAGCAACGCGAACCGCAGACACGGATCAACCACCGTATCCGCGTTCCGGAAATCCGCGTGATCGATCCCAATGGCGATCAACTCGGCATCATGAAAACAGGCGACGCGCTGCGCCGCTCCGACCAGTATGGACTGGACCTGGTGGAGATTTCCCCCACCGCCAAGCCGCCGCTGTGCCGGATCATGGATTTCGGCAAATACAAGTACGATCAGGAAAAGAAAAAGAAAGAGCAGAAGAAGCACCAGGTGCAGACCAAGCTCAAGGAAGTCAAGTTCCGCGTCAACGTCGGCGACCACGACTATGACACCAAGATGCGCAACCTGCGCAAATTCATCGAGCACGGCGACCGCGTCAAGATTTCGCTTATGTTCCGCGGCCGTGAAAACGCCCACCGCGAACTCGGGTTCGAAGTCATGCAGCGCGTGATCAAAGACACCGTGGATATTACGAGCGTCGATCAGGCTCCGCGCCTGAATGGTCGTTTCGTCAACGCTATTCTCGTGCCGAAGAAAAAAATAAAATAATCCCCCACATTCATCCCAGGAGCAGTTCCCATGATAAAAATGGATTCGAAACGGCACTGGGCAGAACAAAAAAGAGGAGCGATTCACCGGATGGTGGCCGCTCTTTTTTTATGCTCCGCCCTCTTTTCGCAGGCTGCAACGAACTGGGTGGATGGCCTTGCCTACGGAACCGACTATTCCGCCCTCGCAACAGCGGGTAGCATCGCATCGGTTTCGAGCACGAACGGTTCGCTGATCGTCGGGCACGAATCCACCACCAACCTCACGCTGGGCCACGATATCACCGGCTTCGTCTTCATCACCAACAAGGTCGCCGGATTTAAGGTCGATGCCACAGGCGCAACCGTTACCACCTCGAAGGATTACGTTTTCACCGCAATAAACGCCACCAACCTCGTCATTACGGGCGGGCGCTTTATCGGCACCGTGGGCTCCGGCGGAAGCTCCCCCCCTCCCATTCCCGGGCGGCCAGACCCGACCAACTCGACCAGCGCCGCGATGGGCGGATTGCTGCTCAACAGCACCGCCACCATCAGCGGGGCGGAATTCGCGGGGATCGAACATACCGCTGGATTTACCATGGGGCGGTCGACGGTGAGCATCAGCAATAGCATCTTCCGCGGCGGGGACACAGGTACAGGATTAATTGCCCACAACAACTCCATGGTTACCATCCAGAGCGGAAGCTTTACCGGCGGCGTGGGCAAAACCGCCTTCTATCTGCAAGACAGCGACGCGACGATCCACGACGGCACCTTCGTTGGAAACATCGGCGGCTCATCCGCAGTGGCGAGCGACGGCCTTTTCAGTGAACTTACCGGCGCAACCACCAACCAGGTCAACCTGCACGGCGGCACCTTCAGCTCGCTGGCCTTCTACGGCGTCGACGGCTCCGTCCAGCATTTCATGGCCGGCACCAACCTCACCGTCCATAACGGTATCATCCAAGACGGCGGAACCGTGGTCGTCGACAATCAAAGCGACAGCGCGCTGACCAACATAACGGTCTTCAACGGAACCATGGCCTTTCCCAGCAATGCCTTTACCCTGCTGGACGGGGGTAGCTTTATCCTTGGCGGCCAGAACAGCACCGCCGCCTTTGGCAATCTGGACATTTCCGCCGACGCCACGGTCGACGTTGGAACCGGCCAGTTGACGGCGGATCGTCTTTCCGTGCAGTCCTCGGGCTCACTGGCCTTCGGCATCAACGAAAGCACGAATGGTTTTGCAACGCTCGCTACGGCTTATTTCCACACCAATGCCACGATTTCCGTCGATGCCGCAACCGCCAACTTCGGCTCGGGCACGAACGACGTCACCCTGCTTTCCGCCAGCAGTGGCATCTTCATGGTCGGGGTGTCTACCAACCCCGCCTCCTCGGAAGATTTTACGACCAACAATGTCGAAGTCGTTGTTTCAGAACGCAGCCGTCTGGAGGATATCATTGTCCTTGGCCCATTTCTGAGCCTGCGCTTTACCACCCTGACGTTGCGGGAATACTGGAATGTGGACGGACAGATGGGCGACCTTGCCGACGAACTGGACACCATCAACAACCCGGAAATGATGGCCATCATCAATGCCATCGACGATCCCGCCCTCTCCGGGGCCATAACCGAAGAAACCTACTTCACCACCATGAACACCTTCCAGACCGCAATGCAGGGACTGCAGGCGGCGCTCGGCCAGTCCGTATCGCGCGGCGCGGAATTCCGCGAAGAGCTCAAACTGCTTCCGCCGGGAGCAAAGGGACCGCAGCGGAACAACGAGCTACGCGGCTGGGGCAAATACCATGGCCAGTTCTACAACCACGATGCCGAGGGCCTGAATTCCGCGTACGATGCCACGCTGCACGGCGGAGTGGTCGGCGTCGACAAGAGCTTCGGCGACCTGTTGCTTGGCCTTAGTGGCGGAGGAGGCAACTACTCAACAACAACCGGCGACGACGGCAGGGAAGATATTCGCGCCTACCATGGCGCCCTCTACGGAACCTATGGAACGGATCGCGCCTACTTCGATGCCGGGATCGCATACGGCTTCAATGCGGTGGAAACCCGGACCAGCGGGCCGTTCGTTCTCAGCGGCGAATTCGATGCCGAGGTGGCCACCGCCTATCTCGGCGGTGGCTACGATCTGATCGATACCGATGGCGGCACTATCTTCACGCCGGAGGCCTCCATTCAATATTCGATGTATGAGCAAGACGCCTACTCCGAAACCAGCGACAACGCCGTGCCACGCAACATTGACGCCTTCGATGCCGACTCGCTCCGCAGCAGCATCGGTCTCAACGTCTCCATGCTCAACACCACGGCGCTCAAAACCTTCGGCTTCAAAATTGACGGCCGCTTCCACTGGCTGCATGAGTTCAACCCGGAACCGGGCAATATGTCCTTCAGCCTCGAAGGCGGAAGCAACGACTACCAGCTCGCCCATCCCCTGCTCGACGAAGAGCTGTTCCGCGCCGGCTTCGGAGTTTCGTTCTTCAATACGCTGCGTCAAAAACCAAAGAACGTCCTGCTGCGCTTCGACTTTGACGAGCTGTTCGGCGATGGCTTCAACTCCCACAACCTCTCCGCAAAGCTCATCTACGCGTTTTAGTTTCTGTAAAAACAAAGGGCAGGCTGGAAAGCCTGCCCCACGTGGAGCAGGCTTTCCAGCCTGCTCTTTCCATGCCGAGAAATCAGCCTTCGGCCTTCTTGACGGCGGCGGCGACGAAGTCCTTGAACAACGGATGCGGATTGACGGGCTGTGATTTGAGTTCGGGATGCGCCTGCGTCGCGACAAACCAAGGATGGTCGGGCAGCTCGATCATCTCGACCACGCCGATATCGGGGTTGGTGCCGGAAAGAACAAGCCCCTTTTCTTTGAGCTGTTCACAATAGTTGTTGTTGACCTCGTAGCGGTGGCGGTGGCGCTCGGATACGTTCTTTGTTCCATAGGCATCGAAGGCCTTGGTGTTCTCTTCGAGGATGCATGGGCACGCGCCGAGGCGCATGGTTCCGCCCTTCTCTTCCACATCCATCTGCTCTTCCATCAGGCAGACGACGGGATGCTCGGTCTTGATGCCGCGCTCTTCGTCGAACTCGGTGGTGTGGGCACCGGCGAGGCCGCAGACGTTGCGCGCAAATTCAATCACCGCGCACTGGAGACCAAGGCAGATGCCAAGGAAAGGAATCTTGTTTTCGCGCGCATACTGCGCCGCGCGGATCTTGCCTTCCATGCCGCGCGATCCAAAACCGCCGGGAATGAGCACGCCGTCGACCGTGTCGAGAATGGACGGATCCTTTTCGATGTCCTCGGCCGACATCTTGACAATATCGACCTCGTAGCCGGCGGCATAGCCGCCGTGGTAGAGCGCTTCGTAGATCGATTTATAGGCATCCTGCAGTTCGGAATATTTTCCGACGACACCGATGCGCACCGTCCCCTGCGGGTTCTTGATGGTTTCGATCAACGCTTCCCAGTCCGTCAGCGGTTTCGAGGGCTTAACTATGCGGAAGCGGTTGAGGATGATTTCGTCTAGCCCGGCGCGGGAGAGCACGAGTGGGATTTCATAGATCGAGGTTTCGACGTCCTTTTCAACGATCACGCAGTCCTTCGGCACGTTGCAAAAGAGGGATAGCTTGTCGAGATGCTCTTGCTGGAGGTCGACCTCGGTGCGGCAGACGAGCACGTCGGGCATGATTCCAATCTCGCGAAGCTTGGCCACGCTCTGCTGGGTGGGCTTGGTCTTCACCTCTTTCGCCGCCGCAATGAACGGGACATAGGTGAGGTGGATGAACATGGAGTTGTCGCGTCCAACCTCCAGCGCCAGCTGACGGATCGATTCGAGGAAAATCAACCCTTCGATGTCCCCCACCGTACCGCCGAGTTCGATCAGGATGACGTCGGGTTTTTCGGATTCCAAGGACTGGATGCGTTCCTTGATCTCGTTGGAGATGTGCGGAATCATCTGGATCGTGGCACCGAGATAATCGCCCCGACGTTCTTTTTTCAGCACGGACCAATAGACGCTGCCCGCGGTAATGTTGCTTTTCTGCGAGGTCGGCTGGCCGGTGTAGCGCTCGTAGTGGCCGAGGTCGAGGTCGGTTTCCGCGCCATCGTCGGTCACGTAGACTTCGCCATGCTGGTAGGGGCTCATGGTTCCCGGATCTACATTGAGGTAGGGATCTAGCTTGAGCATGCGGATATTCAAGCCGCGATTAATCAGCAACCGTCCAACGGACGCCGCCGTGATGCCTTTGCCCAGAGAGGAAACCACGCCGCCGGTGATAAAGAGATATTTCGCCATCAAATTCGTCCCATATTTAGAGTGCAGGATTGTTCAAAAAATACGGGACAGGATCGTATCCCCTTCCTTCGGCCATCCCCAGTCTAAAATCAAACAATCGGGAAACCTGAACAACTTGCCGTCCGGACAGATGCCTAAATCTTTGCAAACATGGTTGTTTTTAGCAGGCCAGACCTATAGATTCCCCTGATGTTTTCAAGCCAGACTCAGCCATCAGCCATGCATTCATGAAGGGAATATCTGTTATGAGATTTACTGTTAATAAAGCAAACCGCGGCCTGTTTATTTCTATTTGCGGATTTGTGTACCTCGGGCTTGGAGCCATGACGGTCGAAGCGATCAACTACAACGATCAGGGCACAACCAACTATCTGGGATGGGCAACCAATGACTTTCGCCTAAAGGTCGGGGTTGATGAACCAGACAATACGCTGTTTATAACGAACGGGGGCGTTGCATCGGTCACAGAAGTCTATGTCGGGGAAATCTCCACCTCCACCGGCAACCTTCTGTCGGTCACCAATGGCGGACTCGTTATTGCAGGGAATGCCGATACCAATAGTCTATCCACCGGCGGGATTGTTGTCGGCGATACGGATGGAAAGGGTCTTCTCAGCGTGAACCATTCATCCGAAGTGGACACCGACTATCTCTATCTAGGGCTCGGCACCAATGAAAACGGGACGGTCAAAATCGAGGGGAAAGGCCTGCTGACCGTGCGCGAACAACTTATCGTCGGCTCCGCCGCCAACTCCAACAATGTAATGGATGTCAAAACCGGTGGTGCGGTGCATATCAACGAAACATCCGATCTTGTGATCAACAACATTGCCGGAGCCACCAACGGATTCAATATGGTAAACATCGAATCTGCCGGCGAACTGCTGGTCGGCGGCGATGTCAACGCAACGACCTTCACCGCAACCTCCAATCTCAACTTCAAGACCGGTTCTGTTCTTGGAGTCGGCGGAGCGCTAACGATCGACAACTCGACCATTGAAGATGGGCTGAACATCCGGCTGGACGACGACCTGAGTTCGAACACGTCCCGTTGGAACACCGGCGAAATGTACATTGGCGACACCACCGGCAACAATTCACTCACACTAACGAACGGGGCGACCGCCACGGCCGCCGATATTGTGTATCTCGGAACCAAAGCCGCATCTTCAGGCAATAGCCTCAATATCGGAGGTACCAACTCCCTGCTCACCGCACAGGATAAGATTCTTGTCGGAGTCGCCGGAGACCGGAATACCTTGAATGTTACAGAAGGCGGCCAAGTCACCGTGGCCAAGGATCTCAAGATCGGGGCTTCCAGCGGATCGGACAACAACTCGGTCAACATTGGAAGCAACAGCGTACTGACCGTCGGAAACGATGTGTATGTTGGCGCAAACGGCGGCAGCAACAAGTTCAATATCGACCATGGCCGTGTTTCCGTTAGCAACAACTTCATCCTTGGATCGGGCAGCGCCAACAACCGCTACAACCAGACCGGCGGCACCAATGCCGTTGCAGGCAAATTCATTATCGGGGAGACAGAAGATGCCACCGGGAAAACAGGCCATGTGGATGACGACAACGTGGAGACCACGGGCAACCTCGCCATTGTCGGAGAAGGCGCGACCCTGAACATCCAGCAAAACCTGACGGTTGGCTTGGAAGGTGGCGGCAGCATTCTGGCCATCCGCGACGGAGGCACGGTCAACGTTGATGGCGATGTGGTCATCGGCGAAGCCGTCAAGGACAACTATATCTATCTCCAGCGCGATTCCGATACCCGCTTCAATGTTGCGGGCGACCTAGTGGTCGGCAAAGAGGGCGGAAGCAACCGTTTTGCGGTTTATGGAGGCACCGCCAACATCGATGGAAGCCTGTACCTAGGCAGCAGCACCAACCAGCATGAGGTGAAAAACTTCATTCACCTCGAAACAACCAATGCGGTGCTCAACGTTGCAAACGCCATCTACATCGGCGCATCGAATTCGATCAATACGCTGGATCTCGTCGATGGTGCAAAAGTCAGCGCGCAGGATTTATTTGTAGGAACCTATGAGGGAACCACAAACAACGTAGTCACCGTGACCGGCGATGACTCCCTGCTGAGCGTTTCCAATACCTTGGCCATCGGCTCGACAACCGGATCGAACAACGCCGTCAACGTAAGCAATGGAGGCATCCTCTATGCCCAGCAAGACCATATTGAGATCGGGACGGGCACCAACAATTCCTTGAACATTAATAGTGGAGGAACCCTCCAAACAGTGGACTGGAATTTCGGAGCAATGACCAATGCCGCCACCAACATCGTTTTCCACAGCGGTGCCACGCTAGAACTCGGTGGAACCCTCTCGGGAACCAACCAAATTGAGGGCGGAATCGGATTCACTCTAAACGGAACCAACGCCCTCTGGGACACCGGAACCAACGTGCTGCATGTCGGCTATGAAACCAGCGACAACTCGCTCACCATCACCAACGGGGCACTCGCAACCACCGCCACAAACCTCTACATCGGCTACGCATCTGCACGCAACACCGTAACCGTCGGCGGAACAGGCTCCGTGCTGAACGTCGGTGCGGATCTCTTCATCAGCAACTCCGAAACCAACACTTCCGGAGCAAACAACCTGTTCGTGCTGGACGGGGCGCAGGTCTCTGTCGGAAACGACGCATTCCTCTCCCACGGCTCAACCCTGAAGATCGATTCCAAATCTCAGGTGCATGTGGGGGGAAATTATGAACAGGACGACACTTCTATTCTGGAAATCGGCATTAGCAGCAATCAGGTTCAGCCAAACCTAGTCGTAGATGGAAATGCAGAGTTCACAAACAATACCACAATCACGGTATATGACGATGGCGTTGGAGAATCCAATGTTATTAGCATCGTCCAGGCAGAAAGCATCACCATTGGTGGAGAAGCCGCTTCAACCGGGCTGCTTTGGGACAACATCCAGACCAACCTGCTGCTCGACTTCAAAATCACCGTTTCCAACAACACGATGAATAGCTTCATTGTTTTGGACAACTTCATCAAGCGCAGCTTGAGCGATGCTGCCGGGCTAGACGGCATGCTCGCCGATGTGGCGGACGAAATCGAAGACATGGCGAAGGACAATGATGAGTTTGCTGTGGAAATGGTTAAAACCATTACGGGTCTAACTGGAGCCGAAGCCAACAAAGCGATGAACGATTACTACGGTGAAAAGACAAGCTCTGCTCCGATGCACAACGTCATCAACATGGGCATTGGCGGGATTGCCTCCGAACTGACGGTGCGCGGCGACAATACCCGCGAGCGCACGGAAGCAGCACCGGCACCTGTCGGGGCGGCCGGACCGCATACACAGGATCAGGAGTTGCAAGGATGGATTGCAGGCTACGGAACATGGGGCGACCGAAGCGCCGCCGATGGATTCGATGCCTACGACGCCGATCTGAGTGGCTTTATCATCGGCGCAGACCTCGCCGTTTCCAAAAATATTCTCGTCGGTCTGGCCGGAGGCTCCAACAGCGGCAGCGTGGACAAGGACAACGGGGCTAGCGGCGATACCAAAACCACCTATGGTGCGGTCTACGCCTCCGCTGGAACCCAGGATTGGTTCTTGGATGGCAGCGTGATCTATGGTTCCAGCTCCATCGACAACAAACTAGGCGATCTATTCGATACCACATCCTCCTACGATGCGCAGAACATCGCCTTCTACCTCGGCGGAGGGAAAGAGATCCTCGGGAAATACCTGATCATCACCCCTCAGGCCTCCCTGCTGGCCAACTATTATGAGCAAGATGCCTATGATGAGAAATCATCGGATGCCGTGACCCGCTCGGTCGACAGCTTCGACGCATTGTATGTCCAGAGCTCGGTCGGCTGCAACCTCGGCGTCTACATGGCCATGGGCGAGGTGACCCTCAAACCCGAAATCCGCGCCCACTGGTTGCACGAATTCAATGCCAGCGAGGAATCCCTGCCCTACCGTTTGATCGGCGGAAACGGGACCCCGTACAACATGACCCTCCAGGCTCCAGTGGAGGATATCCTCAGGCTCGGTGCAGGGGTTGCCGCCAAGATGTCGGAATACCTCGAAATCCGCGTCGACCTCGACACGCAGCAGGCCAGCGACTACTCCGACTACACCCTGCTCGGATCGCTCCGCTACCAGTTCTAATTGCCGTTATGTGGGGCAGACTTTTCAGTCTGCCCTGCGCAGGCTAGAAAGCCTGCGCCACACTATAACACCTCGGAGCGTTGCGCCCCCACCCCATCAACGCCGACCTCGACCACATCGCCGGACTTCATCAGCATCTGCGGGTCGCGCGCCGAGCCAATGCCCGACGGCGTGCCGGTGGAGATGACATCGCCCGGCAGCAACGTCATGCCCTGCGAGATATATTCGATCAGGAACGGAACCGTAAACATCATATCGGCCGTGTTGGCATCCTGTAGCGTTTCTCCATTGAGCTTTTGCCAAACGCGAAGGTTGCCAAGGTCAACCTCGTCGGGTGTCACTAGAAACGGCCCCATCGGGCAAAAGGAGTCGAAACCCTTCCCACGAAACCACTGTCCATTGGCCTTTTGAACAATGCGTTCGGTGACGTCGTTGACCACGGTGTAGCCCGCAACATAATCGAGGGCATCGGCTGCACGAACCTTGGACGCCATCTTGCCAATCACCACGGCCAGTTCCGCCTCGCTATCGACCACCTGCGCCCCGTCCGGAAGCATGATCGCATCATTGGGTCCACTGATCGCCGTGGTGGCTTTGGAAAACAAAATCGGTTCCTTTGGAATATCGTGGCCAAATTCCTTGGCGTGATCGGCATAGTTCGCCCCCACACAAACAACCTTTGAAGGCCGTGCAACGGGTGCGCCCAGCCGAACCCCTTCGGCATCGATAAACCGGGCTCCTGGATCATCCACCAGTGCGGCCAGTTGCCCTAGGCCGTAGTGCGAAAAGAAATGCTCGTTAAAGTCCTCGATATGAAACGCCAGCGCACGCACATCCAGAATACGTCCGTCGCCCATCCACACCCCCGGACGCTCTTTTCCCTTTTCACCA
>DAOVNC010000231.1 GCA_030630445.1 Kiritimatiellales bacterium
CGCCATAATATTCCCTACATACGCTCTAATTGGATTACTGCGCAGAGCGAAGCCATCATAAAGATCAAAACAGACCCGCCTTGTCACAAGCAATCGACGGAGTTGGGGCCATTTTTCTTTGCCTCTACTTATTTAGGCCTGCCAGCACCATGGTGGTAGTCCATGCTTTTGAGTTGCCGATGTTGCGCGGCGAACAGAACTCCCGGGTTATTCTCTCCACGGATGGAAGAGTCGTTGCAATGCGCAGCCAAATTCCATGTATTGCCCCCCTTGCGCCACCGTCGGATCCAAATAAACCGCTAGATCTATTGTTCTCATCACAGATCAAAACCGTTTCGGTTTTTAGATAATGTTCGGATCTGGGCATCATCGGATCAATTTTTAGGCGACCGCACTGTACGCCTTCCGCGAAAACCATTCTCCTCCGCGCATATTCTCCCTGCCGATAGAAAATGCAGTATTCGATATCGACGGCATCGAAGCGGGAACACGAACGATTTTCCAAAATGATTGCGTAGTCATAGCATTTAACATGTTCGGCCTTGTAGCGATTGCCGAAGTTCCTCTCGGATTTGCCGAGCGAGCTGAGACTGGTGGAAATCTTGACCAAGCACATAAAGTTTTTTCCAGGCCCCTGCTTCCGGACATATTGCTGATCGGCTTCGGAAAAGACAGCCAGAGCAACCCAGCATATCCTATCATCGTCACGCTGGATCGTTGCGACCTGCCTGTCGGCATCAAATCCCATCAACAGCCCTTTGATGCTACGCCCTTCCATATCGGTAAAGGTGTGGTATGCCTCTCCGGCCCGTGACAGGCTGGCAACCAAGAAGAACCCGGCCACAAAAGCCAGCCAACCCGTATATCGGTATGTTTTCATGACGCCCCTCCTGTTTTCCCCTCTACTCAGACATGCGTTTTTCAGGAGATGAATGCGCAAAGAGGAAAATTGGCCACAGAAGAGCCTGACGGAACTACTACAAAGCGGAATGAATGAAACCACGAAACACATGGAAAAACCGAGCATCGGCATCCTCCGCAAGCCTCAGGGCTCCTCACCCTTTCCTGGAACGGCTCTGTTCTTTATTTCGGGGGCACAACCTTGATCTCGGCCATACCGATGAAAGGATGCTTATCGCGCGTCTGGCCGGTGAGGAATGCCTTGGTGCTGTCGGCGGTTAAATTTAGTTTTTGGCGTTTAAACTGAAGGAGCAGGTCGACATCACCGTCCGCATCGACATCATGGAGCATGCGCCGCTCCGGCTTTGCATCGGCGAATTGCAAGCTGGAGGGATTAACGCTGGCAGCATCGAAGGTTTTGGTCGTAAGGATGGCGACCGGCAAAAGCCCCCTGGACTTGAGATTGATGGAGTTGCTTTTGGAGCCGGGCTTAATATCGATTTCCACGGCAATGACCTGAAATTCGTACGCACCCATATCCACCACGGCATCGCCATCCCGGTTGCCGTCCACGATCCGAGGATTATCATCGATATCGGTGGACTGGGTAGTGTGCCGATTCTGGCCGGCATCAATACACGGGGAACCGGGCAGCAACCGGAAGTCGCCCTTCTTGGCATTCACGAACTGCGGTTTTTTTCTAATATTGCCCGTGGTGCTACGAGAGGGCATCGAAGAGCAGGAGTTAAATACCCTGCATCCCTCTCCAATGTCGGGAGTACCTCCTTCGGAACTGTTGTTGACGATGATCGAATTATAGACATCGACCCGTATCGCACCACCACCGACCGGAGCATGGTTTTTCGTGATGGTGCAATTTACCACCTTGATGCCTTCATGGTCTTCACGAGCGTGGTTACCTACTCCACCGCCCCCACCTTCACCAATATGATTATTATGGATAAGGCAGTTTTCAATGGTTATTGAGCCAGCAGCATCTTTCCACATAACCGCATGAATACCTCCACCGGTGCCCCCCGACCTATTGCTCCGGACAATGCAGTTTGCTATTATTGCCGAGACACACCCGCCCTTGCCTGCTGAAACAATGATGCCCCCACCCCACTCCTTAGCTTCGTTGTTTTCAACTATGCATTTTGAAATCAGAATAGTTTCGCTTCCATTCGCGGCAATTCCACCTCCGTGCGCCCATCTCTTGTTGCTAGTATAACCACCGGTGATGGTCAGGCCTTCGAGTGTAATTGAACCCTTGCTGGATTTCAGGAAAAACACCCTACAGTTTCGATTGGCGTTGACCGTCGTGGAACCGCGCCCATTCATGCTTCGCACTGTCAGGCCTCTAGTGATTACTATCGTGGATGCGATGTCATAGGTACCATCGCCAATCAGTACCGTATCGCCTGTTCTTGCCACCTTCACCGCATCATGGATGCGGTTTGCCGCCGTTTCCCACGAGGTGTAGGGAGCCTTCGGGGAGGAGCTTTTGATATCCACATAGTGTGTATCGGCGCAAACCAGACCTGCGGTGAGGACGAATAAAATCGATCCGACTATGATGGTATTCAATCGTTTCAAGCACCATTTCAGGGAAAAGGCAGGGCTCGACCGCCGGGCTAGCCGAACAATACTGCGGATATTGCACATTGCATTTATCGAACTTGCGTGCGGACGGCTCGGCGAGCCGTCCCTACCTTGGCTAATCGCATTCATCCATGGTGCTTTTGTTTTGTTTGTGGAGTTTGAGGATTTGGAGATCGAGCTGATCGGCTTCCTTGCCCCGGTTCCGGATCCGCAGCACGCTGGAAAGGGTGCCCATTGTTTTCAGGGTTTGGGGATGTCTGCTACCCAGTACGCGCCGCTGCGTTTCCATGGTTTGGCGCAAAATCTCTTCTGTCTGGGGATACGCACCTTGGCTATACATCGTGAGCGCCAGTTGATACTGGGAGGCCAGCGTATCGGAATGCTCCGCGCCCAACGTCCTGCCCTGAATGCGGATAATCTGGCGGTAGCATTGTTCGGCCAGCTTGTAGCGTCCTTGATCGCGAAGGATGCTGGCCAGCAGACCAATCGACGACAGCGTGTCTGGATGCTCGACTCCCTGCACCTGCCTGCGGATCTTGAGCTCGTTCCGGGCAAGTTTTTCCGCCTCTTCATATTTTTCCTGCTCGAAAAGCACAAAGGCCAGCGCATGCTGCGCATCGAGCGTTTCAGGATGTCCGTCGCCCCGGATCTTCGTCCAGACCGCCAGCACTGTCTGGTTGATTTGCTCCGCTTCCGCGTATTGACCCTGCCGATGGAGCACATAGGCCAGCTCGCGCATATGCAGCAGGGTTTGGGGATGGTCGATCCCTGTTTTCTGCTGACGTATTTCGACGAGCTTGCGGATGATCGGCTCGGCCTCTTTCAACTTGTTCTGGGCGCATAGCTCCCTTGCCAGGTCATGCATGGATTCCAGGGTGTCCGGATGTTTCGGCCCCAGTACGCGTTGCTGGATGGTTAGTACATTGCGATGGATCGCTGCGGCTTCTTCATATTTCTTCTGCCCGCGCAAGGCCTTGGCCAAGCCACGCTGGGTCTTTAGGATTGCAGGGTGTTCTGGCTCCAATACATGTTGCTGGGTCTCGAGTACGTCGCGGTGAATTTCCTCGGCCTTTGCGTATATGCCCCTGCCGCAAAGCACCAAGGCAAGGTTGTTCAACGTCTGCAGCGAATCGGAATGATCCGGCCCCAGTATTTTCTGCTGCATCTCCAATATGTCGCGGAACTTTTTCTCCGCCTCCTCGTACTGTCCCTGGGCGTAGAGGCTTACCGTCAAACTGCGCAACGTTTGCAGGGTGTCGGCATGGTCGGCGCCGAGCACACGCTGCCGGGTCTCCCACACGCGGCGGAATTGTTCCTCGGCCTCTTTGTGCTCCCCCTGCCGGCACATGGCCTCGGCCTGGTCGTGCAGGCAGTCAAGCAGCGCAGGATGTTCCGGATCCAGTAGATCCGCGGTCAACTCCACCGACGCGTCGGCATGCCTGCGGGCCTTTTCGTATTCGCCCATGCGCAAGTAGAGGCCTCCCAGCATCTGGTGGACTTGGGCCTTTTCCAGAGGCTGATCGTTAAAGTGGTGATCGAGCCGCTCGGCGGCCCGGTCGACCACCGTACGCAGTTTGATATCCCGGTTCGGCTCCTCGGACGGGTCGGCCCTTAGAAGCAGTTCATCCGTAAGAAATCCGAACGTTGCTTCGGCCAGCGCCTCCTGCTGCCGGGCATGATCGGCTTCCGAGGACGCCCGTTCTGTTTCGCGGGTTGCCCGCTCGCTTTGCTGCGTGGCGATTTCCTTCGAGGCATCCGCCAAACCCTTCTGTCGGCGTGCCCGTTCGGACGCCTGCGCGGTAAGCTTCTCTTGCTGCTCCGCCCGTTCGGATGCACTTATGGCGCGTGATTCCTGCAAGCGGGCCTGGGCGGCTTCGTGGACGGCACGCAGAAAACCGATGGATGAGACCCATGTCCCGGCGATCAAGGTTATGCCTATGCAGGCAGAGGCAATAAGGCCGATGCGATGGCGGCGGAGAAATTTCCTGAAACGGTAGGCGATGCTCGGCGGCCCGGCAGAAACGGGCTTGTGCTTGAGATACCGATCCAGATCCAGCACCAACGCACCGACATCGCTATAGCGCCGGTCGCGCTCCTTCTCGATCGCCTTCATAACGACCCAGTCGAGGTCGCCACGCAAGAGCTTTTCAAGCGTCGCCGGCCGGGTTTCCCGGTTATGCGCAATGGTTGCACCTTTGTCTCCCAGAGTGTGGAAAAGTTTCGATGGCCGGGGCAGATGGATCTCCGCGACCATCCGCCGCATTCCGGCAATGGATAGTGGACTCGCCATCCCGTTTTGCATCGGAGTCATCCCGGCAACCAGCTCGTAGAGGATCACGCCCAGGGAATAGATATCCGTCCGCGTGTCGATATCGGCGATGTCGCACCCGAGTTGCTCAGGGCTCATATACATCGGTGTTCCCAGCACCATCTCCTGCATGGTGGCCAGGGTTCGTTCCGTCAATCGCCCCTCCAGCGACTTGGCGACGCCAAAGTCGATCACCTTGGGCAGCGGTTTGCCGTTTTCCTCGCCCACAAGAATGTTGGTTGGCTTGAGGTCCCGGTGCAAAATCCCCTTTTGGTGGGCATGCTGCACCCCGTCGCATACCTGCCAGAAAAGTTTGGTCCGATCAGGCAGTGATAGCCTGTGGCGGTCGCAATAGTCGGTCAGCGGAACACCCCGGACCAGTTCCATCACAAAATAGGGGCGTCCCGATTCGGTTACGCCAGCATCGTAGACCTGGGCAATGTTGGGATGGTCCATGCGGGCGAGCGCCTGCCGCTCCGCCTCGAAGCGGGCAAGCACTTCCTTGGTATCCATCCCCAGCTTGATGATCTTCAGTGCCACCTCGCGCTTGAGCGGCGCGGTCTGTTCGGCGCGGTAGACCTCCCCGAAACCGCCCTCGCCCAGTAGCTGTACGAGATGGTAGTGGCCGATAGTGATCCCGACTAGGTCGGGGCATTCGATCAGATTTTCGCCGGAGGCATCGTGGTTCAGGAAGCCGTTGGTGGTGCTGTAGGCCCGGAGCAAGCTCTCGACCTCCTTGCGCAGATCGACATCGTCCCCGCAGGCCTGTGACAGGAACCCCTCCCGATCCTTGCCGTGCGTAATCGTCAGAGCTTCGCTAAATATTTCCCGAACCCGCTCAATCGACTGTTTGCTTGGATCCATATATTTTTCCTCAACAGTAGATGCGCCGAAAACGATCCCTTTGCGCAACTCATGTTGAAAAACCCTGGTTTCCCGTCTCGCCAACGGGGAAAGCCTACACGTGAACAAGGCGTTGCGCAATCCGGCAATACTCGATTCTATTGAGCAGGTTTTCGGCTGGATAACCAGCCTTCGCCAGAGCTACGGCATGGCAAGCAGGACAGAACAAAATTCACCAGTGACCTAATAAATATTGCGCACTTTCTGCGCAAACCGCGCGTTATTGAATGAAGGGAAAAGCAGGGAAGCCCCATTGGGGTTCGACTTTTCAAACAAACCTGCAATCAGCAGGAAGGGAGCAGACGATGAACATAAAATGGTTAACCATGGCAACCTTTGGACCGGCGGCTTGGAACAGCAACTGCCAACCTTTGCATACCTTCATAAATACCCACCCCCAAAAACGGGAGTCCGGGCACACCCGGCAAACCGAGCAGCAAAAACCCACTACC
>DAOVNC010000313.1 GCA_030630445.1 Kiritimatiellales bacterium
AATAAAGTCTACAATGCTCAGTCCCAGCCCGGCACCGCCACACTTGCGCGACAGGCTTTGGTCGACCTGGTAGAAGCGGTCGAGGATTTTTGATAGCTCGCGTTTTGCCATACCGATTCCGTTGTCCTTGACCTGAAAACATACGGCATGGTTTTTTTCAAACACCCGCAGCTCGATGCGTTTGTCGCCGTCCGAATATTTGCAGGCATTATCGAGCAGGTTCAACAGCACCGTAATCATGGCATCTTCGTCGGCCACAATCGGCGGAAGGTTTTCGGCAATATCCAGCGTCAGGTCGCATCCCCCACATTCATAGTTTTCGCGCACGGCGTCGGTTGCATTCGTGGCAAGGGAAGTCGGGGAAACATCCTCGAAACAAAACGTGCGTTTATTGCGCTCCATGCGCGAGAAGGTCAGGAAGTTGTCGATCAGCCGCGAGAGCCGCTTGTTTTCGCGGGCGATGAGTTCGAGGTATTCACGTTGCTGCTGTTCATCGCGACAGCGCCTTTCGAGCAGGGTGTCGACAAACAGACGCATCGAGGCCAGCGGTGTTTTGAGCTCGTGCGTCACCGTCGCCACAAAATCGTTTTTCATGCGGGTGAGCCGTTGCTGGCTGAGTAAATGACGGGCGAGCAAAACAATAACAAAAACCATCAGGGCAATAACCCCATTGCCGATCCAGAAATAGCGAACGATGCGACGATCCGCCGCGGCAGCAAACGGATCGTCGCCGTCCACATATAGATTCAAAAACCAATCGCCTCCGAATCCGGGAGCCGACAGAGTCGTCCATGGTTGCTTTTCATTCCTATCGTGCCCTTGCTCCAGCAGGATCCGCACATCGGGCATGGCCAGCGATGCATTGATCAGTTCCTGTAGCTGTATCAAAAGCCGCGGACCGTTGAATACCGCGGCCACTTCTCCGTCATCGCTGAAAAGCAGATAGGTATCCCCGTCCGGGAATACCCAAAATCCATTGGCGGGCAAGTTGGACGGCAGCTCCTTAAATGATTCCGCAATCTCTGTGGCCATGCCTTCCGCGCCCAGCCACGGGGCCACCTCGGCTCCGAGTTGGGATAGCGCCTGCAAATAGAAGAGGCGCCGGGCCGAGGGTATTTCCTCCTCGTAATCCACTACCGTATTCCGCAGCGACTCCAGCATGGTACCGGAATCCTCTGCGGGGGCCGATTGAAGATAGAACAGTTGAAGCGCAGGCAGGAGCAACCGACCGCCTTCGTCCCGCGCCCTTCCCAGCACCGTGTCGGCAGCCATTCGGTCAATCGCCAGCCGGGCTTCGGAAAACGAACCGGCTCGCAGCAGATTGCGCACCTCCGTTTGCAAGGCCAGTGCTTCCTTGCTGGCGGGCAGGCCAGCGGCCTGCGGTACAGTTGCCGTATCGTAGGCGGCTCGCCTGCTCCCCGGATATTCAAGTTTGCCGTTTTCGTCCAGAATCAGAATCCCATCCGCAATCGATTCGCGAACCAGCATGTCGAAGCGTTGGCTTGGCGGTAGATCCGCATGGTTTCCCAGTGCTTCGCGGCGTTGTTGGATTCCGGACTCCAATGTCGTTGATACCGCATCCAACTGTGATTCGTACACCTCCGTCAGCCGCTGCCGCACCGCCATCTGCTCGTTGCGCACCGCTTGGGTCATGAACCAAAGCATTCCGCCGACCGGCAGGACAATGGCCACCAACAGCAACACGAAAATCGGCATCAACTCCTTCACAGGAGTTGGATTCGACTTTCTATGATCGATGGCAAACTGGGAAAACATGGCCCACATTGCATTCATGGCCAGTTGCGGATGGTCGGTGAAGAGGAATCCCAGGAAACCCAGCAGTACCAGCGAAACCAAAGCCCACTTGCGCCGGGGATGGAGCCGGTAGTTGGCTCGGCGGCTCTCCACATCCATCGTTGGAATCAACACGAGCAGCGAAAAGAGCGACAGCCAGGACCAATGCGCCAAGTGCTGGACTTCCGGGGAACGGGCTCCAAGAAAACCCAAGGCCCCCAAGAAACCCAAGGCTCCCAGAATGCGCGGGTTGTTTGTTCGCTTCTTTTTCATGGCACTATTTCAATCGCGGAGGTTTATTACGATGAAGGAAAGCGATGAAGCTTCCTTCATCTTCAATCCTGAACCGTCACCGCAAATCAACGCTTACGCCCTCCATGGTCTTTCCGGCACGTATGCGTTCAGGATCTGTTCCTTCCCAAGTTGCTCGACGATTCCCATTGATTACCAGTTCGCCGGAAACCGGTGCACCATCCACAGGAACTATGGTTATATCCAACCTTTTCTGTGTGCAAACCAGCGTCATGGGAGTTTCATATTCCCCCTCTAACTCCTTGGACTCTTCTACATTGGATCGACATATAAACCGCCCCTTCCTTGAAGACGACTTCACATTCACCTCCAGTTTTTTTGCCTTACTGTAGAGGGCCATGGGCTCTGGATCAGGAACATTCTGTAGGCCCTCATGCCGGTAGCGGAATTCCGTCAGTAAACTTCCGCCTATTGGAATAACCGTATCGACTAGGATTTCGATTTGGCCATTTCGCATATGGTGCGGAAGATCAGCGGGTGTGGTTTCGAGTAACCCGGCACCTTTCGGAAGCCTGAATATTTCCACCCGCCGAATCGGCACATTTCCACCAGGCGTATGGTTCATGCGGTAGCGGTATTCATTGTCGGCCACCTTGTTCACCACTCCTTCCCACCACCCCTTGGATCCTAAAAATAATGTTTCGCCCTTGGGAATCGGTTTGTTCAGTGTGGCCTGATAGCGGTATATGTTACCCTCATGAGATTCGCAGTATTCTACTTCGGCTCCATTTTCATCGTACATTTTTTCGGTGTGGGCAAAATCGGATCCGATGAAACTATGCGTGATTATCTCTTCGTGGACGTTCGGAGCTTGCACGATGCTTATAACCTGAATATCTCCGTTCGGCTGAATATCATGTACTCCGGCTTGGGTTTTCACCGCCGATTTTACATTCAGCATCACCTCGCTAGTTACCGTCACATCCCCTACACAGAATGCGGTTAAGCGTAACAGGTACTTTCCCGGAGCGACCGAGTCGAACAAAAAGGGCGGGATGCTGCGCTGCGCTGCAGGTATGTTACGGGCGTTGGCCAATCGAACCTCCTGGAGTTTCGTACCCGGTGCGGGTAGTAGCTTCACTTCGCAAATGGAATACTTTTTTATTTGCGGATCAACCGTCCAGTTTAGGGCAACCATGTCCGGCTGGTAGATGGAGTACTCCTTCATCGGTTTTTTTGCCGCGCCCAGATGAAGGGTAATCGGATAGGTCAATCGGCAAATCTCAAGTTCAGGGGTGCATACTTGGGCAGAATCAGGCTGAACGCGGGTGAGCTTCATGGCAACACCGTTGGCCGCGATAATAAGGGTGTCTTTGTCGATCAAAGTTCCTGTACCCGGAGCCTCACCACGAAAAGTGATTTGATCGGACTTATTAGCCTCCCAAGGACCATTGGCGCTTCCAAGGATGCTTCCATCACTCTTTTCGACTGTCGTTACATACTCGCCGTTTTCTTTGATATGTATAATCATTGCCGATGCCCCGGCCTTCTTTGCGCCCTCCGAGAACAACTCTCCTTTCCATGTTCCCACGAAATGCATGGGCGTGACATTAGCTAGCATATGGGGAGCCTTTCCCATTGAGATTTTTCTACCGTCGCCTTTCTCAAGCGCAAAACTTTCGCCAATAAGTGTGCTATCTTGACTCGGATGCAATCCAAGCCAGACAATAGCATCACCGTCTCTGGCTTTTGTGCGAAAAGTGATCCTCTGATCCACAAACCGGATGTTCGTAATTTCCTGTTTGCCGTCGCGGGCGAAACTTCCGGAAACAGAGCCCTTCCAATCGGTTTCCGATGGCTCCAGAATGTGAAGTGTGATTGTGTCGGTAGAACTTCCCTCCTCTGGTTTGTCCGTCGTCTGCCCGATCCAAACCCCCTTGAAACTGGCAGGCGTTACGTCAGTTCGGACGGAAAAGGGTGCCCACAGCGCTGGCAATATCTGTTCAGTTAGCTCGCTGGCGCGGTCGACCAGCTTTCCCTGCTCAGGAAACTGCTTCGTCAACTTTTGCAGTTTTTCAAGGGCGGCCTGATTCTGGCCGGAGGCTGCATGGCACCGTCCCATGCGGAAGAGCGCCTCGGCTACAACTTTCCGGTTGGCCTGGTCGTCGTCGACAATCTGCTTGTAAATCTCAATCGCCCGACCCAGATCACCGACCGTCTCCTCGGTGTAGATACCTTTTTCCAGCAAAACCGCCGGCACTGTGGCGGGCTCCGTTTTTTGGGGGACGGGC
>DAOVNC010000191.1 GCA_030630445.1 Kiritimatiellales bacterium
CCGATGAAAATCGTGTGTAAGCGTCATCAGACTCGACCATCTTTTAGTGGGATATCTGTCTGAATAGCTCTTTGAATACGGGTAAAGTGTTAACAGTACCCGTTGCGTTCTAAGGACTAACGTAGACAGGAATACCCCTTCCTGTACGAAAACGGAGATGTTTAGCGCCATCGTTTTCGAGGGTCAAATAAAATTCGGATATAATTTTTAAAACCCTCCATTTGGGGGAGAGCAGACAGGAAGATTCCTCTTTATCCCACCCTTTCAGGCGAGCCTAATAGTAAAATTTACTACCAAATGCTGGCCTCTCGTTGTCTAAAAAGGTCCCATTTAACGGCGAGGACAGATTGGGGTAAACAAACCGAAGGGTCATCTGCGAAGAGTATCCGAAAACGATATTTTCACTCGCGGGGGGGGGGGGACATCCGAACCTGACTCGCAGATTACACGTAATCCATTGTCATGCAATTATTAACGAATATTATATCGGCTCTTCGTTGCTTGAACCGTGCCTTTGGCACTATTTTATCGCGGAAATGATGCTTCGCGGCATGGGTGTGGATAGGTTTTACCACCCGCTCCTTTTGGTCGATGAACCATGCCGGGGCACTATTTACTTACGTAACCTACGATATCGCAAGGCTCAACGTACATTTGCAAATTATCAATCGCTTCGCTCATGGGAAAGACGTCAGAGGGACTCCGAGGTCGGGGAGTGTGGTGAAAATATGAAGCTTGAAGTAACCCCAGTTTGACGAAAAGTCGTAACCCCGGCTTATCCAAGCAACCGGTTGAGCTGGAACCCAACCAGGCAGACATCGTCGGTAAAGGAGCCGTCGGGCGAAAAGGCCGCCGCATCGGACTCCAATGATTCGAACAGCGTCGCCAGCGGTTCGTCCCCATGCTTGCAGGCCGAGGCGAGCAACCGTTCCTTGCCGAAATATTCCCCCGCCGCATTGGGGACGGAAAGCAGGCCGTCGGTGAACAGCACCACGGAATCGCCGGGATCCATGGTTTGCTCGGTGGTTGGGTAGGCCGCGGCGTCCACGACCGCCAAAGGCGGGCCGCATTGTTCGCAGCCTTCGAGCCATGCAGCTTTGCTTCCTTTTTTGAGATGGATGGGCTGCGGGTGGCCGGCACTCGCATAGCGAACCGTTCCGGTGGCGACATCAAGGACGAGGTAGCACGCCGTTACATCAAGTGGAATTTCATCCTGGCAAAGCAGTGGAGCCAGCAACTGGTTCATCCGCTCAAGATAGGCACCGGGTTCGAGCCCGAGCGGGGAAATCTCCTGCATAATACCGCGGATCAGCGCTGTGCCCAATGCGGCCCTCAAACCGATCCCCTGGACATCGCAAAGGAAGATGCCCGCTTCGGTGTCGGAGATCCGGAGGATGGAGCAATAGTCGCCGCTCACCTCGCTGCACGAATGGAAACGGTGAAGAAACTCCACACAGCCCTTCCCCAGAGCAGCCCCTTCGGGAAACGCAGGATAGCTACACTGGAAAAAGGCATTCTGCAACTCGCCCGCCATACGGACATCCTCTTCCATCTCCTCCTTGATCAGACGGATTTCCTCGGCATAGCGCTGGCTTCGCAACTCGGCCTCCTTATGCTCGGTGATGTCGCGCGAGATCCCGAAGGTTCCTATGATTTTCCCGTCTTCATCCTTCAGCGGCATCTTGGTGGTGGAGACCCAGCTCACGCTCCCGTCCGCCCAGGTCTCCTTTTCCACGATGCCGGAGAGTGCTTCGCCGGTTTCGATGATCCTCTGCTCGTCGGCAAAGGCTTGCTCGGCGTGTTCGCGGCTAAACACATCGAAATCGGTCTTCCCGGCAATGATGTCCGAAGACTCCCAGCGATGCTTTTCCGCACACGCCCGGTTGATCATAATGAACCGGGATTCGCGATCCTTGAAGTAGACCGCGTCGGACAGCGTATCCATCAGGTTGGCCAGGATAAATCCAGAATCTGAAGCGGGTTTGCTATTCATCCTTCAACCCCATTGGTTTTTGATAGGCCAACCCCACCAAGCACACATCGTCGTCGAACATGCCATTCGCCGAAAAGCGGCGCGACTCATCGATCAAAGCCGGGAAAAGTTCGGGAAGGGGCTGGCCAACATGCCGTTGCGCCGCCGCGAGCAACCGCTCTTCGCCAAACTCCGCGCCATCGGAATCCGGCACCTCGTACAAGCCGTCGGTATACATGACCACCGCATCGCCGGGATGGATCCGAACCTCGGCAGTTGGATACCCGGCATCCTCGGCAATGGCCAAGGCCGGTCCGCGCATGGACGTATCGCCCAGCAACCAGTCCGCCTTCTTTTCAGACGCCTGGAAATGCAACGGGATCGGATGCCCGGCATTGGCCATGCGCAACCGTCCCGTGGCGGCATCGAAGACCGCATAGCAGGCGGTGGCATACAGGAAGGTATCCTCTTGGTGAAGGATCGGCAGCAACAACTCGTTCATGCGCCCGAGAAAATGGCCGGGATCGGATTCCCGATGCATCAGCTCCTCCACCATGGCATAGATGAGCGCCGTCCCAAGAGCCGCACGCACACCATGCCCCATCACATCGCACAACAGGATCCCGCTTTCGGTTTCGGACAGGCGGCGGACGGAGCAAAAGTCGCCGCTAACCATTTCGCTGGCGCGATAATGGTGGTGGAACCGCACGGCACTGGCGGAAGGAGCCACGCCTCGGGGAAAGGTGGGGTACGAGCGGGGAAAGAAGGTTTTCTGCAACTCGGCCGCCATGCGCACCTCTTCCTCCATCTCCTCCTTGATGCGCTTGATCTGTTCGGCATAGTAGGCGGCGCGTAGCTCTGCTTCCTTCTGGACCGTGATATCGCGCGAAACCCCGAATGTGCCCACAACCTTCCTCGCCGAATCCCGTAGCGGCATTTTCGTGGTTGAAACCCAGGCCGTTTGGCCATCCTTCAAGGTCACCTTCTCCACGATGCCTTCGAGCGGCTCGCCGGTTGCGATGATGCGCTGCTCGGCCGCGAACATGCGGCGGGCATCCGCCTCCTTGTAGTTGTCGAAATCGCTTCTGCCGAGCGCGTCTGCAGGCGTATCGTAGCCGTGCCACACGGCGGCGGACTTGTTCACCAAAATGAAGCGCGACTGCAAATCCTTGAAGCAGATCGTATCCGTCATGTTATCCATGAGGTTCTGCAGTAAAAAGCGGGGATCATATGGATCGGGGGTCATTCTTGTCTCCGTGAACTGGGAATATTCTTAAGGAAACTCCCTATCCGCTTCAACGCAAAAGGCAAGAAAACCGCGCCGAACCGTTATTTTCCGCCAGCGAAATCGGTCGAAATCGCGGCCTTTTCGATCATGATGTCGAGCATCGCACCATCCACCTGCGACATGCCAACCATGCCGATGCGCCCCAGATTCCGGATGGTTTCTTCTGCCGTGGCTCCAACAAAACCCTCCACCTGGGTGATCCCGTGGTTGTTCAGCGCCATATGCGCGGAACGGATTGCGGAACTCGTGGAACTGGCCACCTTAAAGGCGCAGCCTTCTTTTGCCCCGTCGCAAAGCATGCCGCCCAGATCGCTAATCAGATTGTTCGTGGCCAGCGCAATCTTTGGCAAATCCTTCCCTGCACGCTGATAAACAATAGCGACCGCCGCGCCGACCCCTGCGGAAATGGCGCACCCGCAGAGCGGGGAAAGGCTCCCCGTGAAGCACTTGATGTAGCTGTTGATCAAATGGGACAAGGCGATGCTGCGAATGACAACCCCCTCCTCCAAACCATAGTGCTTGCCCACAAGGTACGGAACAAGGATCGCCACAATCCCCTGATTCCCGCTCCCGCCGCTAGACATCACCGGCAGGCTGAGTCCGCCCATTCTCGCATCCGCCGCCGACGCGGTCATGACTTCTGCCGAAGCCGACACACTGCCCTCCCGGTGCTCCTGCACAACGAGTTCGGCGATATAATGACCGACCCGGCGCAATAAAAGCCCCTCATCGCAGGCATGCAGGTTCATATCAATGCCCTGCTTAATATAGTCGTAGTCCGCAGGATCGAGCTGCTCGGCCAGATCCACCAGCTCGGCGATGCTTGCCCGGCTCAGCGAGGTCCTGAAATCGTTTTCGTCGGCTTGGTTCGGGAGGGCATTGGCGGGCAGAATTTCGCGACCGTTATGCTCCAGCTTGATCACATGGGTATGGGAGCCTTCAATCACCGCCCGTGCCGATTCTTTTCCTGCATGAAGAAGCACGTCGATGTACAGATGCCTCCGGGTCTTGTCGCAAGCGATCTCCGCCTTCCGTGCATGGATAAGCTCTTTCGCGCGGCCGAGGTTTTCCTCGGTCGCACAATCCAGAATTTTCATCTCCAACCCGGGCCGCTTAATCAGTGCCCCGAGAACACCGGCAATCAAGTTGCCCCGTTCGCCCCCGGTATTCGGAATCGTCACGGCAAGACCGTTTTTATAGACCCCGGGATCGACGGATATATGCACCTCCGAGAGCTCCCCGTCCAACTGTTCGCCAGCCAGGCTGGCCGCATAGGCAACGGCAATCGGTTCCGTGCAGCCAAGCGCCGGAAACACATCGTTCTTCAAAACTTCGGTAAGAATATTCAATTCACTTCCCCCTAAAACCGGAATGGGAATACCTACTGGATAGTGGAACTTCAACTATCCGGAAAAGGGAGAGCGTATTGCAAAGCAACAGAGGAACACAACGAGGAATCAAAAAAAGAGGTGGGCAAAAAAGTGGCGCACCCAAGAGGAGTCGAACCTCTAACCTCCTGATTCGTAGTCAGGTGATAGGTTTAATGTATTTTACCGTTTACTAGCTACTTATGTATTTCCATTTATTATTGATGCAACCATTATGCAACTTTTGATTGACTTTCCATACCGATAAATCGCATATTGCACCCATGAAAAAGGCGACCATCAAAGAAGACGGATACGAGATTTTTGCAGGTTTTAGAATCCGTGTAATCAATCCACCATCAGGGAAGCGTTATCAAGTAGATCTTGGAAAGAAGTCGGGAAAGCATGTCCGCAAAAGCTACAAGATCCTTCAGGACGCTCGCAATTTCGCCCAGACCAAGAGCGTAGAAGCTGACAACAAGGGAATTGCCGCTCTCAAATTCACCGACGCACAAAAAAGCGATGCAAACGAAGCCCTGCATCTTTTAAAAGAATACGGAATCAACCTCCGCACCGCCGCACAATACTATATTAAACAAAATCAAAAGGTAGACCACACGAATGGCATTGGCGCACTCATTGATCAACACCTTAAAGCAAAAGCAAATTTGCGCCCACGTGCGTATTTAGAAACGCAAACCCACCTCAATCCCTTCAAAGCCGATCTGGGAGCTAGAGCAATCGGCTCCATCGAACCATCAGATGTTGACGTATGGTTGGATCAGAAGGGATTTATGCCGACTAGCAGAGCAAATCACCGTCGCTACCTTAGTATCTTTTTTAACTGGGCGGTGGATAACGAGAAGATTCAAAGCAACCCCGTCAAGAAAACCCGCAAAATAAAGAAAGAGCACCATACACCTAAAATATACACCGCCAACGAAGTGGCAACCCTCATAGAGAAAGCCGAACAACACCACCCACATCTCGCCCCCTATCTCGCCATCGCTTTCTTCGGTGGAATTAGACCCCAAGAAATCCTTCGTCTTAGTTGGACGGATATTGATATGACTCATAAGGAAATTCACATTCAGGCAGGACAGGCCAAGACCAGTACCGCCCGCATAGTTCACATCTCTGACAATCTGCTTAAGTGGCTTGCCAAATACCGCCAACAGGATGGCCCAATCTTTTCTTACTCTCCCGACACCCTCAAACGCTGGAGACAGAACATACACAAGAAAGCCTGCATCAAGTCCATTCAAGACGGTGCTCGCCACTCATTTGCCACTTATCACCTTGCTCTGAATTCCATTGATGACACCTTGCAGGAACTAGGTCACGTTGATACCAAGATGCTCTTCAAACACTACAGAGGGCTTGCCAAGAACCGTAAAGCACAGGCAAAACAGTTCTTCAACATTCTTCCAGAGGATACCACCAAGGATAAGGTAATCCCCTTTAAAACCGCCAAATCCGCATAGCCCTAGATCACCATTAAAAAATAAATCAACACTTTATTTCATATTTTTGTTGCTATTTCAATTTGATCCGCTATAGTGTTTGAACAGATGCAGGAAGTCGTTAACCTTCCATGTAGAGGTAAATCAAATGAAAATACTAAATAAGACTACGGCGGTTGGCTAACGAGGTTGCTCTCCTATATCGCTCATTAGGTCAAATTAATAGAGCGATCTCAAAGGACAGTAATAATGATGATGAAAGCTAAGCAAGCCGCCCTCTATTTGGGCGTTTCGGTAAGATACCTGCACCAACTATCCCAACAGGGCAGAATCCCATACCACAAAATAAGCCCTCGATGCCTTGTATATAATTCTGGGGACTTGGATGACTTCCTCGGCAATTGCCGCATAGCGTAGGCGGTGACAGGGCAAATCTCCCAAGACGATAAGCACCAATTTTAATTTTCCGAAATTGCCTTAACGTCTTCGGGATGCCCTTGAGACGATAAGGATTTGAAGTCGGAAATCTATATTCCTTATCGCCTCTAGGCTGAATCCAGAGCACCACCCATTTAACCCTTTGTTTATAGTGGCTACAGGCAAACTATGCCTAGCAACCGCCTAAGACGATTAGGTTTCAAAGTGGTGGATATCAAATCGGTATCGTCTGGAGCAATTGCCCTTAACGTCTACTTACCTGCACCTGTGCTCCTGTGTGTTGGGATTGCTTCCTACACCTGTGCACATACAAATATAAGGAACAAATTATGAATACGAAAACGAATATAGACATTGATTGGTATAAGGATCATTCAACCCCATTTA
>DAOVNC010000185.1 GCA_030630445.1 Kiritimatiellales bacterium
GGCTTTGTAGAGGGCTATCCATGTAAGCTCCCCGGACGACCCGGTGCGGGCAACGACGTCGCCGCGATGGTTGGCGTGGGAGCAACGGATGCCGTCGGTGCGGATGGAGTAGACCATGCCGCCGATGCCGCCGCCCATGCCTTCGCCGCGAATGAACTCCACGTCAAGGCTTTGGGCATTGGGCGTTGCGCTTTGGGTTGCATCGTATTCCTGAACACACAAACCGCCGTCGAAGATGTGGAGCGTTTCCCCGTTTGGTGTGGAACGGTGGTAGCGTCTCGAACGATAGTCGTAGGCGAAGGTGTGCGTGTTCGTCGGCGCATCGTTTAGGGCGACGGCGACAAGGCGGTTGTCCTCGTCGTACGAGTACGCTGTCAAAACAGAGTTTGTTGCACCTGTTGCCATCATGGTCTTGTTGGTTCGGTTGCCGTTGGCATCGAACCCGTATGACACAACTTTCGAGCTGTTCGTCCAGCCCGTCATCTGGTTCATGTTGTTCGGCGTGTAGACCGTGGTTTCCTGAAGCGCACCAGCGGTGTACTCCCGCTTTTCAAGCCGGTTGTCCGTAGGATCCAAACCAAATTCCGTGCGGGAAGCAGGCGAGCCGCCTGCGGTACATGTTTCCGCAGTCAAGCGGTAGCGATCATCGTACTCCCACACATAGGTCGCGTCGAGAGTCTGACCTTCCAGCCCGATGGAGGTCTGCACCATTTCACGGGCGGAGCCAACCGCGTCGTAGGAATACTGGATATCGAACAGGGAACTTCCGCCCGCAGAAACATCGAGGCTTTGGAGTCGGTTCACCGCATCAAAGCCTCTTGTTTCAACCACGCCAGTTGGATAGGTGCGTTTGAGGGGGTTCCCATTCAAATCATAGCGGTAGGTGGTGGTGCGGATGCCTGCGCTGGCGTATGGGCTGGCGGGAATGTCGGCTCCGGTTGCGGAGTTGGTGGTGGCGGGGTCGATGGTTTGGTTGCCGGTGCCGCTCCAGACGGTGGATTGGGTGCCGTTGTTCCAGAGGATGGAGTTGTTGACGGTGCCGAGGCTGCCGGGATCCACGATCCCGGAATACCGGTAGTGGATGCCGCCGTTGGTGACGGAGAGGTTTCCGGCGATGGTGGAGACTTCGACGAGTCCGCCTTCGTCGTAGAAGAGGATTCCGGCTCCGCCGCGGGCGTAGGTGTTGGTGGCGACGTTGCCTTGGATGATGCCGTTGCGCAGCGTTCCGCCGGCCCAGAGGAAGGCGCCGGCGCCGTCGATGCTGTCGACGGTGTTGCTGGAGCTGTTGATGCCTTGGGCGAGTCCGCCGTTGTCGAAGAAGAGCCCGCCGCCGTCGGTGGCGGCGTTGTTGGCCATGGTGCAGTTGATGGCGGTTGCGCCGTCTTGGAGGTAGAGTCCGCCGCCGTAGCTGTTGACGCCGCTGGCGGTGTTGGAGGTTACGGTGCAGCTGGCCATGCTTGCACCGTCTTCGAGGAAGGCGCCTGCCCCGTTCCATGCGGTGTTGTTTTCTATGGTGCAGCGCAGGGCGGTGCCGCGCAGATAGAGTCCGCCGCCTTTGCCGCCGGGGGTGGCGACATCGGAGCAGAGGGCGGTTTGGTTGCTGGTGACAATGCAGTCGCTGATGAGGCAGCCTTTGTCGACGAACGCGCCTGCGCCGTTGTTGGTTCCGCTTAAGCTACCGCCGGTGAGGGTGAAGCCAACAAGAGGCGCATTGTTTTCCAACCATGCGACTCGGTTGCTGGTTGTCTGGATGGTGGTTGTTTGGGGGCCGTTGGCGGATTTTACCGTGACGGCGTTGGTGAGGGTGATCGACCCGTAGGTTCCGTCTCCCACAAGGATGAGGCTTCCTTCGGCGGCGGTGTCGATGGCGGCTTGGAGGTTTTGTCCGCTGGAGACGTTGATGGTGGCGGTGTAGCCTTGCTGGTCGGTGATTTTGGCGATGCGGCTGAGGGGGTCGTATTCCCATTCGACGTGGCGACCGGTGATGCCATAAACCGCGTTGGTGCGATTGCCGGAAAGATCGTATCCATAGGTGTGGGTGACGCCCACCGACGTTTCGGTTTCGACGCGGTTGAGGGCGTCGTAGGTGTAGGCGACGTTGGCGCTGGAGTCGGCGGATTCGACGACATTGGTGAGGTTGCCGACACGGTCGTATTGGTAGTCGCGAGTGCGTCCGCCGCCTTGGTAGGTCACGAGGTCGAGGCGGTTTCTGTCATCATAGCCGTAGTCCGTCCTTTGCGTCTTTGCGTCTTCGCGGTAGATCCGGTTGCCGAGCCAGTCGTAGCCGCTTTTTTCGAAGCTGGTGTCGGCATAGATGGTCTTGGTATTGCGGTTGAGGCCATCGTATTCAAACACGGTTTCGTTGGTGTTTTGGTCGATGATTTTCGTGCGGTTTCCATTTTTATCGAATCGGTGGCCAATGGAATGAAGCTCGCCGTCGATGGTGTTGGTGAGCCGGTTGAGGATGTCGTATTGCATTTGGACGGTAATGTCGTTGGCATCTGTCACGTAGGTGGGGTTGGAGTTTTTATCGTAGACGGTGGAGGAGGCGGGATTGGTGGTTCCGCCGCCGTAGACGGCGACCTCGGGCAGGATGGAGTTGGTGACCCGGTTGGCGACGTCGTAGTAGTTCGTCGTGAGGTTTTGCCGGGCGTCGCGCACGGCCAGAACATTTCCGACATTGTCGTAGTACGTGACGACGGTGGGCGGGATGTTTTGCTGGCTCTCTTCGTCCCAGACGAAGGGCAGGAGGTCGCGGGTTTTGCGGTTGCGCTTGTCATACTCGAAGGTGGTGGAGATGAGGCGCGGATCGATGGCGGTGGTGACGTTGCCGACTCCGTCATAGAGCGTTTCGGTGGTGGGCGAAACGCCATCAACGGCAGGGGCAATCACCTTCCATGGGCGACCGGCGTGGTCGTATTTCGTTTCGGTTTCGCGGTCGAACTCGTCGATGCTTTTCCATTGCAGGCCGGTAGAGGTGAAACGGGTTTCCGTGTCGGTGGAGTCGGGGTTGATCGCTCGGACGGGGCGGTTGAGCGCATCATATTCGATCTGCGTTACCTGGCTGGTTTCGGCGTTGACCCAGTTGGTGGTGAAGCGCAGGTTGCCGACGTGGTCGTAGCCCATTTGCGCGAGGGTGGTTTCGCCTCCGGCAATGATTTCTTGCTGGGTTTGGGTTGGCCGGTAGAGGCCGTCGTATTGGGCGAAGGTTTTGTACCCGCGCGGGTCGGTGGTAATAATTGGTTTCCAGGCGGGCGCGATCAGCGGGCTGCCGCTGTTGTCGCCGTATTCGAAGTGATTGGAATAGGCGAATCCGCCGGGATCGATGATGGTGGTGGTGAGCCGCTGGAGGGCGTCGTAGAGGTTGGTGGTGACGAGGCCGCGCGGGTCGGTGGTGGAGGTGAGGGAGCCGACGGCGTTGTAGGTGAAGGAGGTGACGAGGTCGGGGGCGGAACGTTCGAGGCTGCCGTCGTCGTCCATGTCGCGCCCGGTGTGGCGGAGGCGGTTGCGGCTGTCGTAGACGAAGAGGGTGGAGTTGAGGTTTTCGTCGGTTTCGCGCACCTTGTTGCCGTTGGTGTCGTAGCCGATGGAGCGGACGGTGAGGTCGGCGTTGGTGACGGCGACGAGGCGGTTCATTTGATCGTAGCCAAACGAGTTGGTGCGGCTGTTGGCATCGATCACGAGGATCTGGTTGTTGTTGGCGTCGTAGCTGTAGGTGGTGGTGAGGGCCAGCCCGTCGGGGTCGGTGGTCTGCACCCGGAGCATCCCGTTGGAACCGGGCAGCGATGCGGTGACGAGGTCGAAGGCCCAGGCCGGGTCGGTGGCCAGATCCAGGTTGGTGACGGTGCTGCGGGTGACGAAGTACGGGAACTGGGCATTGCTGTATTCAAAGAAGGTTTGCTGCACGAGGGTGTCGGCGGCGTCATAGACGCTCGACTGCGTCCGGTGGCCATCGGTGAAGACGAAGACGTTTTTGCGGTTTTCGGCATCTACCGACTGTTCCCGCATTCCGCGGTCGGACTCGTATTGGTAGGACTCGGTGAAGCCGAGCTCGTTGGTCTGCGCAACCGGCTCTAGAAAAGTGTCCTCGTAGGCAAAATCCGTCGTATTGCCGTGGATGTCCGTGGTTTTGAGCAAAGCCATGTTGCCGGCATCGTATTCGAACACCTCCGATCCCGCGTCGCCCGGCGCGACCATCTCCATCCGCTTGTAGAACACGGTGTGGTTGGCCGCCGAGCTGGCCGAATAGTTTTCGTGCTCGAAAACCTCCGGCTGCGTGAACAGGTAGCTCCACGTGTTGCCGCAGGCATCGGTGATCTCGGTCGTCAATGTCCCTGCATAGGTATTCCCGGAAGCACCCTCTTGCATGTAGCCATCGGTGCGGGTAATTGAAAGATTGACCGTTTCCTGATCCGGCAGGGTTATCATGGAGAGCACCCGCCGCCCCCAGTCGGGATCGGTCGAACCGCTCTCGTAACTGCCCGAATAGTCGGAGTCGTAGTCCCAAAAGATGTCGGTCACAACCAGAACCGAATCATCGAATACATGAGCGAATTCATAGGTATTAGTTTCGCTATCGGTCAAGGTGGCAAGCGTCGCGACCATGGGATCGGCACTGGTGTTCTGAGCCACGTCGTAGGTGTATTCCGTGCGGGTGTCATCGGGCCAAACCACGGCGCTGAGCTGCATGTTTGAATTGGTGTATTCGTACGCCACCTCGTGGCCGAGCGGGTCGATGATGGTTTGGATGCGTCCGTCCGAGTGGCCAATCACCAGGGTTTTCCCCGAGGGAAGCGCTGTAATGGTGTCGGGAATCATGCTGTCCGCAACGGAATAGGAATAGTCCAGCCCGACCCCCTCGTACGCATTGGTCACGGAGAGCACCCGGCAAAACGTATAATACTTCTGGTCCTTCCATCCTCCAAAAATCGTTTCGGTCTCCTCGAAGGTCATCGTCGTTCCAAAGCGTTTCTTGAACACATACCCCACCGCATTGGTGGAGAGATCACACCCCTGGTAGCGCTTGAGATCGAATCTCGACACCGGCGCGGGGAAGAACGATCCATCGGTTCTCAGGAAGCGGAAGGATTGGCCATTCTCGTCCGTGACGTTGACATAGTCCGGGAAAAAATACTGCGTGCTAAACATCATGCGCGTGTCGTCTATAATCTCTAGCGACCCTCCGATGCCTGCGTTCCAGCACATCCCGAACGGACGGTCGGGGCGGGTACTTGGCGTGAGTCCCTGATCCGTAGACCAACTCTCGTTGAACAACGAGCGGCTGACCCCCAGCGCAAGCTGGCTCGACCCGAGTGGGATTAACATGTCCTTTGAATCATGCACCAGCCCCAGCGTCATGGCATCCACATGGGTTTCCGCGCGCTGGTAGTCCGACTCGGCATCCTGCTGCGGCTTCTGACCCGGCACCGGAAGCCCCGCAAGCGAAACCTTCCTGTTCCGGCTACCGCCCGACTCGCTAAAGCTGAGCGAATAGCTGGAGCTTGCGTTGAGTACGACATTGAAATCGGGCGATGGCGCTTTAAAATCCCCATCCAAATAATAGTGAACCTTCAGGGTGTGCGGCCCAGTGTCTGTATGCTCAGGAAATCTTAGTCTAAGATATTTTGTAGTAACATTGGTGGCCAAACTACCATCAATATACCAGTAGTATCTGCCGGTACCAGAAATCACGGCACCCGGATGGAAGGTTACGTCAAGGTTGGCCTCAAAGTTCCCTTGGTCGTCCGCCATTATGTCTCCCTCGTAGGTTACCTGAAGCAACGGGGCCTCCACGGTATGCGGGCAGGGAAGGCACCGCTCCGGATTACTCTCGCACTTCCATGCCAAATCCGCCCCCGTAATGTCGTAGTCCCCATAATCACCGTGAAACGGTGCCCCATACTCATCCTCCTCCCCGCTATTTACACACGTGATGCTTCCAGCAAAACAGTTGCCTCCTGCCACCAGCGCTAAAAGGGCAACCCAACAAAACCTCTTGTATCCTCGAAAGAAATTGCTTTTTGTTTTCATTGATCTGGATTCTCCTGTCTCATCGTTTGTGGTTCAAGGGGTTTGCGGCGGGTCTTCGCATTGAATTTGAAGCTTGCCTAGTCAAAGCGGTCGTGCGGATTCGTTGCGTTCTGGAATTCCTCTACATGGTCGGAGACGCCGTCGCCGTCGGCATCATCGCCGCCGGCACCATCAAAAACCGTGGGGTCCGTCCCGTTTTGGATTTCGTCAAAGTCGCTTATGCCATCCCCATCCGTATCGACGACTGCCGGATTTATTCCATTCACCACTTCCCAGTCGTCGGGCAATCCGTCGCCATCGGTGTCGGTTGATGAATACCAACTGTCCAAACCCATGCTGAAGATATATTTAAGCTGTCCAAGGTTGGCCAGAGCATAATCCTGGGATGCATTGGTACTACCCGACCATGGATAGGGTCCTGAGATCATTCCTGAAGGCCAGGCATTCGTCAGCAATGAATGGGTTCCCAGCACATCGTAAAATGGCTGAGCCACATATTTGAGCTGGCCTAGGTTTACCGCAGCATGGTTGTTGTTCGTATTGAATCCGGAAACGAGGCCGGTAATTTCCGATAAATCGAGCAGGGGAAATTGCTGTTGATATTCCTCCGCCGCCTTGGATGCGATATATTTCAACTGGCCTTGGTTTGCGGCGGCACGGTTCTGCGCCGGATTTGTGCTTAAGACCCCCCGGTCCGTCCACCACTGGGGGGTTGCCAGCGCGCCCCCCGCACCGAGACCAAGAAACGCGCACAGTCCCGCCCTAAACATAAAATTCCGTTTCATAGCTTTCTCCGTTGAAGGGTTTTGGTGGCGGAAAAGATTACGGGGTTTCCACAAACATGGGAATGTCGCCATGCGGCCCCGTCAGGATCGGTCCGTCAACATTCATCGGCCCAGCCACATTCATCGCCCCGGCCACCTCAACCACGGCATTGCTACCGGTCACCAACCGAATACC
>DAOVNC010000140.1 GCA_030630445.1 Kiritimatiellales bacterium
AGCATGATGGTGTAGGTTTTCACGCCCGTACTAAACCAGCCTTTCGAATCCGGCACGGCGCTGACCTTCTCCACCCGGGCACGCAGCACCACCCCCGGCAAGGCATCGAGTGTCGCCACCGCCTGCTGCCCGACCGACACCTTATCGATCATCGCCTCCGGAATACCTACGCGAATGTTCCATGCGCTGAGATCCGGGAACGAAAGAATCGGCTGGCGATAATAGACGGTGGTTCCTTCTTCGATGCTCTGCTCGGATCCGCGGCGACCGCCGCCTTTCGGATAAAAAACCTGCCCGGAAAAATCGGCGTGGATGGTGGTGTTTTCAAGTTGCTCTTCGCGGGTCACGAGCTGGTTTTGCTCAATCTTCAACCGGGTCTTTCTTGATTCAATCCCCGCCTCCTTGCTCATCACATCCGACACGATGGTTTTCTTGAGCCGCTCCAAGGCGGATGCGGCATTGGCAACCGCATTTTCCAGCTCCTTGAGCTGCTTCACCGAGGTATATTTTTTAAGGATTTCCAGATCCTTGGTCTTGTTGCGCACCTCGATTTGCTTGCGCTCAACCCCCAGCTTGTCGGAATCAAGCTCATCCTTGTTGGAAAAGCCCTTGTCGAAAGCTCCTGCGTGCCTTCCAGTTCGCTGAGCGCTTTCTTTAGCTCCTGCTCGGCCAGATAGATGTCCGACGACGCCTTGTCCACCATCTGCGTATATTCCACCTCTTCATATTTTTGCAGATCCAACGCGGCCAACTCGACCCTTAGCTTGGCACTTTCAAGATCGGCGGTGTTCTTGAGCTTTGCGATTTCAAGCGTCTCTTCGGAAAGCTTCAGACTCGCTTCGGCCTCGGCCACATCCGATTTCTGATCCAGATAGCGCTCCTGCAACGCACTCGATTCGAGCACCACCAAGAGCTGTCCATTCGTCACGTAGGCTCCGTCATCCACAATCTCGACAATCTTCGCATCGGGATAGGCTTCATTCAGGAGATCTCGGCTGCTTTTCGCCTGCAGCTCGCCCGCCTGGAGAATGCTCACCACGAGGTCGCCATGCTCCACGCGGCAACGGTGCGCATTGTCCGAATCAATACGGTCGGCATCGTTGCCGGGCACGAGGGCCAGCACCACCACGAGGGCCGCGACGATCCCCGTTCCGATCTTGACGCTACGGCGCTGCCACAGCTGTCCCGCTATTTCCATCCATTTTTTCATACCACATTCCCTTTGGGTCGATTTCAAAACGTTCGATGGCATCCCAGAAACGAAGCCGGTTGATGGTGTAGTCCACCAGCGAGAGCGTCGCCTCGTTCTCCGAGCTGAGCAGGTCGTCCTGCGCGTCAAGCAGGTCGCGCGTAAGCGCCTTGCCCTGCTTGAGCAGCAGCGTCGTATTCTCCACCCGCCGCTTCGCAAGTTTCACGCTCAGCAGGCGGTTTTTATAAACGGATCGATTGCGCTCCAGTTTTCGCCACAGGTCGCGCACACTTCGCTGGACATCCGATTCGTCCTCCTCCAACGTGCGCCGCTCACGATCCAGCGTGATTTGCGCAATGCGGTAGCGGTTGCGCTTTTCCGTCCACTCGAACGGAAGATCCAAGCCCACGCTCAGGTTCTGGCTGACATCCGCGCCGCTCGCACTATCGAACTCCTTTTCCACATTGTAGGCCACATCCAGATTCGGCAGGAAATCACGCCGCTGGATCTCCAGCTTGCGCACCTTATCCTCCACCTGCTCCCGCTGGCTGACCAGATCGAGCCGGTTCGAAGCCGCCGAAACCACCGCCGCGTCCAGCGCAATGTCCACTTCCACCAATCCGCGCTGCTCGAGGTTTCTCAATTCCTGCGGATCCGGCTCCACATTCAGCTCGATCGGCAGCCCCAGCGTAAACCGGAAATCGTCGAGCGTCGTTTGATAATCCGCCTGCGACACCGTCCAGCGGTCGGCCGCATTGAGTTCGCTCTGGCGCGCCTGCGCCGCCTCGAAAGCCGCGATGCGGCCCGCTTTGGCATACGACTCGGACTGTTCGCGGTTGGCAATGCTGCTCTCATAGTTCTTGCGTTCGTTGGCAAGCTGGTCGAACGAGCGCAGCGTCGAATAGTACTGCGAGGTAATATCGATCACAAAGTTCTGCTGGTAGCGCTTGAAGTCGCGAACGGCGTAGACCATGTTGCGCTCGGCCTGGCGTAGCGGCTCCTTCGTCACCAACGGGCCAAAGCCATTCAACAACGGTTGGACAATACTGAAAGAGAGGGCGTTGTTCGCACTGCTGGCATCCGGATTGGTAAAAAAGCGGAGCGCATCCTGGCTAAACCCCATGCTCACCCGCGCACCCGTCGCCAGCAACTTGCTTACACCCAGATCGAATCCGGAATTCACCCCGTTATCGCCAAAGGTTTCCGTGGTGCCGTCCTTGAACGAGGTGGACGAGCTTCGGGCGTAGGCCGATCCACTATAGTTGACGTTGAAATCCTTCTGCACCTCGGTCAGGTTGAGGGCCTCGATAAAGAGCGACTCCTTGCGGGTCTGATACGAGCGGCTATTGGCCATCGCAATCGCGAGGGTGTCCGAGAGCGACAGCAGTTCCGCCTCCTCCCGCTGCGCATCGTACTCGAACAAGGCGCGGATCCGCTCGGTCTCCTCCTGGTTGATCGTGAAGGGTGCAGTCTCTCCCAAGGCATTCCGCTGCGACCACGCAATGTTTCCATAGGCCGCCCGATCCGCCCGCTTCTGCGCATAGTTGCCGATCTTCGTGCACGAGGAAGCCAGCGTCATCGCTACCAGAAGGATGCCGAACCTGCAATAGTTTGAAAATAGAATCTTCATTGGAAACAAGACGGGGATGCTATGAAAAAGCGGACACCCCAACAAACCTTTATTGGGCGAATCGCACGGATCGGAAAAGATCTTGGTTTCCCGGTGGTCCATTGATATTTTCCGAGGGTTCTTAAACCCTCGAAAAAAGGCCCCGATGAAATCAAAGTTACCGATTGTTTTTGCACTGATTCTAGGATTTCTCCCAGCGCAAGCCGAGGAAACCCGCCCCAAGATCGGGCTGGTGCTCGGCGGCGGCGGCGCACTGGGCCTAGCGCACGTCGGTGTGTTGCAGGAACTTGAGGAGCTGCAAATCCCGATCGACTACATCGGCGGCACAAGCATGGGTGCCATGGTGGCAGGGATGTATGCCTCGGGCATGTCCCCGGACGAAATCGAGCAGCGCTTCACCAGCCTTAACTGGTGGGATGTGCTCAAAGACCGCTCACCCTACCCATTCCTCGACTACCGCCGAAAGCTCGATGACCGCCGGTTCATGGGAATGGAGATCGGATTCAAAGACGGGAAGGTCGTTTTCCCTCCCGGCATGGCCTACGGCCAAAAACTCAACAATGTGCTCGAAACCTTTGTCCTCAACAGCGCAGGCATCACCGACTTCGACCAACTGAACATTCCCTACCGCGCCATCGCCACCGACCTGCCCAGCGGCAAATCAGTTGCACTCAAGTCGGGCAACCTTGCGCTCGCCATGCGTGCAAGCATGGCCGTGCCCGGCGCATTCACCCCCGTCCGCATGAACGGCATGGTGCTCGTCGACGGCGGCATCCTTAACAACATTCCCGTTAATGTGGTGAAAGGCATGGGGGCCGACATCATCATCGCCGTCGACGTCGGTGCCGCATCCGCCGAAAAAGGAGCCGAGGGCGACTTTCGCTCGCTCGGCGAAGTGGTTGGCCGAACCTACGCCCTGATGCAGCGCTCTGAGCAGGAAAAGCAACTGGCCCGAGCCGACCTCGTCATTGCCCCCGACCTATCCGACACCTCCGCCTCCCAGTTCCACCTCGCCGAAGAGATCATCCCCGTCGGCCGCGAAGCCGCCAAGCAGCTCCACACACAACTCAGCGCCTACAGCGTCAACGACGACGCCTTCCAGGCCTACCTCAAAAAGCAGCGCCTGCGGCACAATGAAGAGATCATAATAAACAACATCAAGATCGCGGGGAACAAAGCGGTTTCCGAAACCGTCATTCGCGACCGCATCAAAACAAAGGAAGGCCCGTTGCAGCTGGGCACGGTGCGCGAAGACCTCAACCGTATCCACGGAATGGGCGACTTCCAAACCGCTACCTACAACCTTAACCCCACCGACGATGGCCACGAACTCGAATGCAACACCATCGAAAAATTCTGGGGGCCCACCTACCTTCATTTTGGCACAAAAGTGGAAGTCACCACCGACGCCGCCGCGCTTTGGAGCGTCCTCCTCAACTATACCCGCACGCAACTCAACCCCCTCGGCGGAGAAATCCAGATCGATCTCGAAGGGGGCGGGCACAAGCGCTTTGTCCGCGGCGAATGGTACCAACCTGTCTCCTGGGGCGAACATGTATTCCTCGCTCCGTCGCTCACCTATTCAGGGGAAGACATCGATTTTTATGTGGGGAACACTGACGTTGCCGACATTGAACAGCACCTCGCCTACGGCGCGTTCGATGCCGGCGTCAGCTTTTTCGAGTATGGCGAGATCCGCATCGGCCTGCTCGGCGGCCATGCCAAGGTTGACGGCCATAGCGGATTCATCGCACTGGATGAAATCAGCGACACCGTCGTGGCCGCCACCACCCGCCTGCGGCTCGATCAGCTCGACCACCCCGTCTTTCCCTCCAAAGGATACCAACTCAGCATCGACGGCATGTTTGCTTTCGAAGATCTGGGTTCGTCCGAAACGTTCAGCAAGCTGGAACTAATAGCTCAGCTTCCGCTTACCTTTGGAGTGCATACGATCACCCCCAAGCTAGCACTTGGAAGCAGCCTTGGGACAGCCCTGCCCTTCTACGCATCGTTTGATGTGGGAGGCCTCGACAGCTTTGCCGGCTACGCCCCCTACCAACTGCGAGGAAACTACTACGGCGTCGGCAGCCTCGGCTACCGCTATCGATTGGGAAAACTGCCTCCCACACTCGGCAACGGCCTCTTTGCAATGGCGCGCGTCGATGCGGGGAACACATGGTTTAGTGGCGGCGACACCCGGCTCAAAAACCTCGACTACGGCGCGCTGGTCGGCCTCGGTGCCGACACCATCGCCGGCATATGCACCATCGCCGTGGGAAAAGCCGAAAGCACCACCACGCGCTTCTACTTCTCCATCGGAAACATATTTTAGGAAGCCGACATCCCGGACAGCCCCCGGATATTTATGTCGTATTCTATATAAAACGCCCCGAAAAAGGCCATTTAATGGCCAAAATATGTCGTATAGTATATGAAAAACAACCGTTTGATTTCGGTCGAAAACCCGCAAAACCAATCCCGCAAAACCAATCCCGCATCACCTACTCCACGGGCATAAGCAGGAAGACCTTGTCCTGACGGCGGGCTTTTTCGGGGAGGGCGAAGGTCACCTTGTCCCCCTTGACAGCGCGGTCGGCGGGCTGGCCGTCGACGCGCAGGGACTCGGCAACGGTTTGCACCGCACCGGTAGTCGGACCTTCGACGAGCAGTTCGCAACCCGGTAGCAGCTTCTGCTGCCAGAGCGTAAATTCGACCACACCGATCTTGGCGAAAAAGTTGGAAACCACGCCGAGCTGGATGCGCTTGCGCGTCGCCTGCGAATGGCCGGAGGCCGCCCACTCACCCATCTTTTCGCCGCAATAATATCCGCCATCCCAGAAGCCGCGGTTAAAGACCGATGCCAACCCCGCCTCAAGAGGCTGAAAGTTTTCAGCCTTAAAACTTTTGTCTTCAACCGCGAGCAGTCCGGACTTATACGCCTTCGTCACGGTGCGGACATAGTTGGCGGAACGCGCGCGGCCTTCGAGCTTGAAAACCGACACCCCGGCGGCGGCCAGCTTATCGAGGTGCGGGAGCGTGCAGAGATCCTTGGGCGACATCACATAGCGGTTTTGGATTTCCAGCTCGTCGCCGGTTTCGACGTCGGTGATCCGATACTGCCGTCGGCAGTTTTGGAAACAAGCCCCGCGATTGGCGGACTGGTTGTAGGTTCCGAGACTCATGTAGCACTTGCCGGAGATGGCGACGCAGAGCGCACCGTGGGCAAACAGCTCGATCTGAACCAGCTCGCCGGACGGGCCGGTAATGTGTTCGTCGCGGATGGCTGTTCCAATGGCGGCGATCTGCTCCAGCGTCAATTCGCGCGCGAGCACCATGACGTCGGCGTAGCGGGCGTAGAAGCGGACGGCGGCGATGTTGGAAATGTTCGCCTGCACCGAAATATGGACTTCAAGGCCAATGGAGCGAGCCTGTTCGATGGCGGAAATATCGGCGGCAATGACGGCGTCGACGCGCGCGGCCTTGGCGGCATCGCAGATTTCACGCAGGGTTTCGAGCTCGTCGTCATAGACGATGACGTTGAGCGCGAGGTAGGACTTTACGCCGCACCAGCGGCAGATGCGCGCGATGCGCCGCAGGTCGGACAGCTGGAACGGACTGGCGGCGCGCGAACGCATGTTGAGTTGGTCGACGCCGAAGTAGACCGAATCCGCCCTTGCGCGGATCGCCGCCGAGAGTGCGGCATACGTTCCCGCCGGCGCCATCAGTTCGAGTTTGGATTCCTGTTTTTTCATAGGCCGCGAACCATGGAAAAACACGCGGGCGAATGCAACTCCCTTTCTATTTCCCATCCACGGCGGATTTCGGTAGCTTCCCCTCCTGCCTCCAATCAATTAAATATCAAACCACGGAATACACAGAATACACGGAACGGGGTCGGTGGATTTTCTTTCCGTGTGTTCGGTATATTCCGTGGTTCATAGAATCCAACACGAGTGTTAGACGCATGATCGACTTCATACAGGTGAGCAAGCATTTCGGTGCGCAGGACGTGCTGAAATCGGTAACGTTCCGGATCAACGCCGGTGAACGGATTGGCATCGTCGGCCCCAACGGGGCGGGAAAAAGTACCGTCTTCGGGTTGCTCGGCGGCGATATCGAAGCCGACAAGGGCGACGTGGTCCTGCCGAAAAACACCCGCCTTGGCTACCTGCACCAGCAGCTCAACCCCCACGCGGTCGACCAGAACCTGTTGGAATATACCGAAGACTCCATTCCAGAACTAAAGACCATTCCCGTGCGCATCCACGAGTTGGAAGCTCAAATGGAAACCCTCCAGCCCGCGGAAAAGACGCGCGCGCTCAAACAGATCGGAAACCTCCAGCACGAGTTCGAGCACCTCGGCGGCTACGAAATGCGCACCCGCGCCGAAGCCGCGCTCTGCGGCCTGGGATTCCATGTCGCGGAGTTCGAAAAACCCTTCGCCTCGTTCAGCGGGGGTTGGCAGATGCGCGCGGAGCTCGCGCGCACACTAATCGCCAATCCCGATCTGCTGATGCTCGACGAGCCGTCGAACTATCTCGACTTGCCCGCTGTCGAGTGGCTACAAAAATTTCTGCGCGGCTTTGAAGGCACCATGCTCATCATTTCGCACGACCGCTATCTCCTCCGCTCGCTCGCCACCGTCACGCTCGAAATCGCCGGCGGCAACGCCACCCGCTACCAAGGCGGCTACGACTACTACCTCAAGGAACGCGAAGAGCGCATTCGCCACCAGCTCGCCGCCAAGAAAAACCAGGATCGCGAACGCGAGCAGATCGAAAGCTTTGTCCGCCGCTTCCGCGCCAAAAGCACCAAGGCAGCGCAGGTTCAAAGCCGCATCAAGCAGCTCGAAAAAATGGAGCGCATCGAGGCTCCCGCAACGGTCGCCAACCTCTCCAAGATCCGCATCGGCGATCCCCCGCACAGCGGCCACGAAATCGTGCGGCTCGAACAGACGGGCATCACCTACGACCAGCAGCGCTGGATTTTCAAAGGGCTCGACATCAACATTAACCGCGGCGAAAAAGTGGCGCTCGTCGGCTACAACGGCATGGGCAAGACCACCCTGCTGCGCACCCTTGCCGGAGCGCTTGCGCCCAGCGAAGGCAAGCGCGTGCTCGGCCACCACGTCGTCGTCGGCTACCAGTCGCAGGACTTCGCCGAAACCATGCCGCCCGAAAAAAGCGTCTTCCATATCGTCAAAGAGCAAAACCCAACCGCCTCCGAAGGCGATGTACGCAAGCTGCTCGGCGGCTTCGGCTTCAGCGGCGACTCCGTCCAGAAAAAATGCGATATCCTCAGCGGCGGCGAAAAGATCCGCCTTGCCTTCGCGCGCCTCTTCATCAACCCGCCCAACTTCCTGCTGCTCGACGAACCCACCACCCACCTCGACGTCAACGGGCGCGAGGCGCTGGAATCGGCCTTGAAGGCCTACAAAGGCGCCATCTGCGTCGTCAGCCACGACGTCACCTTTGTCCGCAACATAGCCGAGCATATCATCGCCATCGACGACTCCGGAGTCACCCGCTATCCCGGCGGCTACGATTACTACTTGGAGAAACTTGAAACTA
>DAOVNC010000437.1 GCA_030630445.1 Kiritimatiellales bacterium
CTTAATGGTAAACCGGTTCCACCAAGTGAAAAGCAATCCGCGGTTGTGTCCGCCGCCCGGGCCGTTGTCTTGTGGTGCAAACATGTAGCCGAGCAGGAAGTCGGCTTTGTAGTTTTTCATCGGCGAGATCGAAAAGTCGATGTGCGGCATGCTGATGTTGGCCCAGCGTCCGGCGGCCCCGGCTTGCCCATAGACGTAGAGCTCGGAATATTGCGGCCACCGGGCGAATATCGGATTCCAGTCTTCGGAAAGGTGGTACCATCCGGTGCCTAGGCGAGCCTTTTGCTCTTCCATGCCCTCGATATGCCAGCTGACGAGCGCATCCACCATGAATCCATCCGTGTCTGGAGTGGATTGGTAGGCCATTTCCAGGTTGCCGTCGAAGGTGCCTTCATCCCATTTTGGCATCAGGCGGGTACCAACGGTGTTGATTTGATCCGGTATGTTGTTGCCGGGATTTGTTATGTCATCTTCTTTGGTTTTGGCAATGTAGTAGGCCTCCCATGGAAGGTCTTCATAGGTTTTATTTTTGATATACACACCTCCGCCCGCTTCAGCCCCAGTATAGCCCGAACCTCCGCGACCCACCAGATCGCGATCTTGGGAATGGAGAGCAAATGGATCCTGCGCCTGAGTGTACATGGCGATGAAGTCGACGGCGGTATTTTCGATGCCCTTGTAGACGGCCTTGGCAGCATCAAAGTAGATCGTGCGTGAACCATCCAATGGAGTGCCGTCGAGGATCACCTTGCCGGTGCCGTAGATCATATCCTGACGACCAAGGCGGATGTCCCACAGATCGGTCTTCCAATCGATAAACAGGTTGTCGAAGATGGTTTCATCGAAGGCTTTCCACCCGTTGGCACTAACGCCAGCTTGGCCGGTACGCCATTCGTTCACTAGCCGGGCGCGCACGTAGAGGGTGTCGCTCTGGTGATATTCGCCATAAACGCGAGTACGGTAACGCTGGAAATGGTTGGCTCCGCCGCGAACTTCACCGCCAGCTGGGCCGGGGATATTGTCGAAATAGACTTCGCGTAGTCGGATGTCACCGCCCCATTTAAATTTGTCAACTTCCTTTGGCATGGCCAATGGCGGCGCTTGCTTGAACTCGGTTCCCGATGCGGCCTTGGCCGGATCGACATAGGTCTTGTCTTCGCTCTTTTCCGCTGCGAATGCCGCGCTGGCCGTGATGGCCGCAGTCAGCAGCATGATGGTCGTTTTTTGCTTCGTATTCATATGTATCCCCTTTGTTGTTGTTATTTCTTTCCCATGCACCGTTCCAGATGGTCTTCCGGCAGCTTCTTGGTCAGCAGCGCCACAACCACCGTCACTACGATTGCGATCGGCAGGCCAATGATGAGCGGATCAACGAACGCCCAGTCCATGGGGCCGATTTTGGCATATACCTTTGAGGCATCCTCCATGTGAACGGCAAGTGATGGCGTTCCGAAGAGCTTGTCGCAGATCGTGAGAGCCGCAGAGGTTTTTTCCAGAACAAAGATCATCCAGAAGAGACTAGAGAACGCACCGGCAAGCATGCCCGCAATGGCGGCGGCTTTGGTGATGGTTCGGCTCCAGAGCGCGCCGACATACATCGGCAGGAACGCGCAGGCGCAAAGACCAAAGAAGGTGGCCGTTCCGCGTGCGACGATGGCGGTTCCGGTCTTTCCAAACTTGGCTTCCATCAGGTAGCTGAGGTAGACGGAAATCAGAATGCCGACGAGTACGCCGGCCCGGGTGGCGAGTACGCCGCCGCCTTTCTTTTTCTGCCCAAAGGATTCCTCAACGAGGTCGCGCCCGAGCGAAGTACCCATCACATGGAACTGGCTGCTTAGGGTGCTCATGGCGGCGGAGATGAGCGTTAGCATGAAGAGCATGCTGAACCAGTCGGGCATGGCCTCTCCCAGATACGTGGGGATGATGGCTTCCACGTCCCCTTTGGTGGCCACAATGGATACCTTGTTGAGGGTTTCCTTGAAGTGGACATTGGAGAGCGCGCCGACAATGAAGGCTACGCCGGTCATCATCATAATAAAGATGCCGCCGATGGGAATTGCGCGGTTGAGCTCCTTGTTGCTTTTGACGGTCATGTAGCGGACGGCGAGTTGCGGTTGTGCCAATACGCCGATGCCGACGCCCATGACGATCGTACTCACGAGGATCCACCAATACTTCGAGGCAAACTCCGGCATGCTCGTCCACCCGAGGTGTCCTTTGGCCTGCATTCCGGCGGGAACCATATCGGTCATATCGGAAAGGCTCTGATGCGCGGCGGTCACGCCGCCCATCTTGACATAGGTCAGAATCAGCAGGGCGGTCATGCCGAAGAGCATGATCGTGCCTTGCAATGCGTCGGTATACATTACGCCTTTGATTCCGCCCATGATCACATACAGGGCAATGATGGCGGCAAAAACAAAGAGCGCGGTGTTGTAGTCCATTCCCAATTCTACAGTAATGTATTTAACCGCACCGGTGAGCACGGCCGAGGCATAGAGCGGGAGGAAGAGGAAAATAATCAACGCCGCCGCGCCCTGAATGAAGCGCGACTGGAAGCGCCGCCCGAGCAACTCCGGGAAGGTATGCGCATCAAGCCGCAGCCCCATCCGGCGGGTGCGCCCGCCGAACACCCAAAAGGCGATGAAGATGCCGATGAAGATGTTCAGGAAGGTGAGCCAAAGCAACCCCATGCCGAAAACGCCGGCCGCACCACCGAACCCGATAATCGCCGAGGTGCTGATGAAGGTTGCGCCGTACGACATCGCCATGACGTAGGGGTGGACCTTGCGGCCGCCCAGCATGTAGTCGGTCGCCGACTTGGTGCTCTTGTAGCCCCGGAACCCGAGGTAGCCGATGACGCACAGGTATGCAACAACAATAATTATCATCCAAATAGACATA
>DAOVNC010000130.1 GCA_030630445.1 Kiritimatiellales bacterium
AAGAAAAATGGCCCCAACTCCGTCGATTGCTTGTGACAAGGCGGGTCTGTTTTGATCTTTATGATGGCTTCGCTCTGCGCAGTAATCCAATTAGAGCGTATGTAGGGAATATTATGGCGCATGGCTTCATGAAAACATCGAGTTCTGTGATTCAACGGTGAAGGGTAATCAGTCGGACGGTAGCGGCGGTGGCATCTGGTGCAACGCGCCAAGCGGAGGACTGCTGGATATATCCGACTGCGTCGTTGAGGAAAACTCGGCTTTGAATAATGGCGGAGGAATCACTGTAACTAGAGGAACCAACATCGTTGTGCGCGGATGCATGGTTTTCGGTAATTCGACGGATCAGAACGGCGGGGGTGTTTGGCTTGGCGACAATGCGGAAGTTAGCCATTGTACGATCACCGAAAACTCGGCCAATGAGGATGGTGGCGGAGTGAGTGCTCATCGCGCAGGAACGTTTGAAAACTGCGTCGTTACCCATAATTCGGCAAACAGAGGCGGTGGAATATACTGTTTCAGGGGCGGCGCTTTTGCGGATTGCGTTATTGAATCGAACAGCGCGGAATACGGTGGCGGAACTTTTTGTGACCGGGGTGGTACCTTCAAAGATTGCATTATCTCCGATAATTCCGGCGGCCAGGGCGGTGGGGTGTCATGCGAAAGAGGCGGCATGTTCAGCCACTGCACCATCAAAGGCAATTCGCGCAATGGAGTATACTGCTATCGAGGTGGCACTTTCAATGACTGCCTGATCTCCGAAAACTCGGCCCTGGGGTGGGGCGGCGGGGTAACCTGTAACAATGGCGGTGAGCTCAACCGTTGCACAATCAGTAATAATAAGGCTAACAAAGGCGGCGGTGGCGTGCATTGCTTCTACGGCGGGGTACTGAACGACTGCACGCTGAGCAATAATAAGGCCGCCTGGGGCGGCGGGGTGCAATGCGATATGGGCGGTATCCTTAACCGCTGTACTATCATAGATAATGTGGCCAGCTCCAACGGCGGAGGGGTGCAATGCTGGAAAGCCGGGGAACTTAACTTTTGCACGATCACCGGCAATGCAGCCAATACAGGCGGCGGGGTGCACTGTCATGAGAAAGGGATGCTCGACAACTGCATCATCTCCAGCAATAGGGCAGCCGCTAATGGCGGCGGAGTGAAAATCTACTTAGGGGGTACACTTAAAAACTGTACCTTGAGTCAAAACTGGTCTCCTTTGGGTGGCGGGGTGTTCTGCAACTCCGGCGGGTTCGTCTCAAACTGCATTATGTGGAACAACTCGGCGACTGTCGGGGCCAACTGGCACAATCATAACACCGGCATGAACTTCGACTATTGCTGTACGACACCTAATCCCGGAGGATCCGGCAACATGGATGGCGACCCGCTGTTTGTGGCGCCCGATAACTATCGTCTTCTTGCAACCTCTCCATGCATCGATGCCGGCACCAACGGCTTTGTCGTATCGTCGGTGGATATGGACGGGAACCCGCGGATCATGGATGGAGACTTCGACGGAGACCCCGTGGTCGACATGGGCGCCTATGAGTTTCCGGTTCTCGACGTGGAAATCGACATTAAGCCTGGCTCAGACACCAACCCGATCAACCTCAAGTCCAAAGGACGCTGCCCTGTCGCCGTGCTGACCACGGAAGAGTTCGATGCCGCCGAAGTTGACCCTGCCACCGTGCGCTTTGCAGGCGCGTCGCCCGCGCACTATGCGCTCGAAGACGCCGATGCCGACAGTGACCTCGACCTGATCCTGCATTTCAAAACTCAGGAACTTGACCTTGCCGACGACAGCACGGAGGTGTTCTTGATCGGCCAAACCTACGACGAACAGTTTCTTGTCGGAGCTGACACTGTCAGCATCGTACCGCAAAAACAATAAGCAACCGGGTTTGCGCGTTCCTTTCGTTCTATCGCGGTTAATCCGCCGGATCTATAGTCCCGTAATCCGGCAAATTATTCCCCGGGAAAACTCAGGGTAGGCTGGTGGTGTTGGGAGTAAATTGCAGTTCCGCAAGAATCGGGCGGTGGTCGGAGGCGACGGCTTCGTCCAGTACCTTGGCGGAAACCACCTTCCACTTTCCGGCGGGGCGGCAGAGAATATAGTCAATCTGTTTGGAAGGCTTCGCTACGGGAAAAGTGAAAAGGTTCTTCTGGCTCGTCGCGTTCTCCCATGTTTTTCCGAACGCCTCCATGGTGGGGCTGTTCGGGGTCGCATTGAAATCCCCCGCGATAATGGCAGGCAGATCCGGATTTGAACTGAACAGGTTTTCGATCAGGGGAACGGAGTCGATTCGCGGTGTTTTCCCCGTGTCGAGATGGGTTGCGATGAAGATAAATTTCTTTACCGGAAGATGGGTTCCGAAGGTCTTGAGGGTTACGCATAAGGCGGATCGTGGTTCACCCGGGAGAGGAATCGTTTTCGATTCCGCGATGATGAATTTGGTTAGGATCGCATTGCCATACTTGCCGCCGTCATAATCCATCGACGGCCCATACGCGTACTTCATGCCCGTGAGGCGGGCCAGTTCCTTGGCTTGGTCTACACCTTTGCTGCGCGTGGTTCGCTTGTCGACTTCCTGCAGCGACACGATGTCTGGGGAAGCGGATTTAATGACCCGCGCAATCCGTTCAAGGTCAAGCGTTCCGTCGATGCCTGCCCCGTGGTGAATATTGTAGCTTAAAACACGAATCATGTTCTCTTCTCCGGTGGTTCGGCCCATGCAGGGAGCGGCGCAGATGAGCACCAATACCATGCGGAACACGTGTTTCATCATGTTTTTTAGAATGCTCATGCTATGCGGATTGCTGGGCGGTGCGGTGGATGATCTCTTCCTGGTGGTCCTGGTCGAGGTCGGTGAAGTAGTCGCTGTAGCCAGCGACGCGGACGAGGAGGTTGCGGTATTCCTCGGGCTTTTCCTGTGCCTTGCGCAGGGTGTCGGTATCGACGATGTTGAACTGGATGTGGTGGCCTCCGAGGTGGAAGTAGGTGCGGATCAGCTGGCCGAGGTTGTCGAGATCCTGTTCCGATGCCAGCACGTCGGGGAGGAACCGCTGGTTGAGCAGGGTTCCGCCAGTTTTGGTTTGATCGAGTTTTCCGAGCGATTTGACCACGGCGGTCGGTCCATTGCGATCGGCCCCGTGCGAGGGCGAGGTGCCGTCGGATTCGGGAAGGAAGGCCAACCGTCCGTTGGGGGTGGCGCCGAGCATTTTCCCGAAGTAGATGTGGCAGGTGGTGGAGAGCATGTTCATGTGGTAGAGGGTCCCTTTGGTGTTGGGCCGCCCGTCGATGGTTTCGAAGAGGGTTTCGAAGATGCGCACGGCTATCTCGTCGGCGTGATCGTCGTCGTTGCCGAAGAACGGGGTGCGGTTCCAGAGTTTGAGGCGCAGCGCCTCTTCGCTTTCGAAGTTGTTTCCGAGAGCCTTGAGCAATTCGCCCATCGGCAAGCCGGCCTCGTCGAAGACGTGGGTCTTGATGGCTGAGAGGCTGTCGGTGGCGGTGCCGAGTCCGCAGCACTGGATGTAGGTGGTGTTGTAGCGCGGGCCGCCGTCGTAGTAGTCCTTCCCGTTTTCAATGCAGTCGTGGATGACGGCCGAGAGGAACGGGGCGGGGGAGTGCTTGGCGTACATGCGCTCGATATAGTTGTTTACCTTGACCTTTAGCTCCACGACATATTCGAGCTGTTTTGCGAAGGCTTGGCAGAGATCGTCGAACGATTGGAATTCGAGCGGGTCGCCGGTTTCGATGCCGACCTTCTTGCCGGTGAGCGGATCGGTTCCGTTGTTGAGCGTAACCTCCAGGATCTTGGGGACGTTGAGATAGCCGGTGAGGATGTAGGCCTCCTTGCCGAAAGCACCGGTTTCAATGCAGCCGCTGGTGCCGCCTTCGCGGGCGTCGGCGAGGGTTTTCCCGGCGCGCAGCATTTCCGCGATGACGATGTCGGTGTTGAATACGGCGGGGTAGCCGAGCCCGTTGCGGATGACGCGGGCGGTTGCCTTGAGGAGGCGATCGGGGCTGTTTTTGCCGATGTGCACGCTGGGCTGGGGCTGGAGCAGGCGCAGTTCGTCCACGACTTCGAGGATGATGTAGGAGATTTCGTTGGAGGCATCGTTTCCGTCCACATCCACACCGCCGAGGTTGATCTGGCTAAAGTCGTTGTAGGTGCCGCTTTCGCGGGCGGTTACGCCGACCTTCGGCGGGGCGGTCTGGTTGTTGACCTTGATCCAGAGGCAGCTAACGAGTTCCTTGGCTTGGTCCCGATCCAGCGAACCGTCCGCCATCCCGGCTTCGTAGAAGGGGTGCAGGTGCTGGTCGAGATGCCCCGGCGACATCGAGTCCCAGCCGTTGAGTTCGGTGACGGTGCCGAGGTGGACAAACCAGTACATCTGCAACGCTTCGTGGAAGGTGCGTGGCGGATTGGCCGGGACATGGCGGCAGACGGCGGCAATGTGCTCCAGCTCGGCCTTCCGTTCGGGATCGGTTTCCGATTCGGCCATTGTTTCCGCCAGCTCGGCGTGGCGCTGGGCAAAGATCATTGCGGCGTCGCAGGCGATATCCATGGCCTTGAGCTGCTCGGCACGGTCGGCGGCCTCGGGGTCGTTCAGATAGTCCAGGCGTCCGATGCGGTCGGTGATCTTGTTTTTCAGGTCGAGCATGCCGGTGGTGTAGATGGTTCCATCCAGGACGGTGTGGCCCGGGGCGCGCTGCTCCATGAACTCGGTGAAGAGTCCGGCTTCGTAGGCGGCTTTCCACTCCGGCGGGGTATGGCTGAAAATCCGTTCGCGCATGGAGCGGCCTTGCCAATAGGGAATAACCTTTTCCTCGTAGGCGAGGATGTCCTCCTCCGCAATATCGTAGTTGGTCATGGGGCGGTTCTTGAGGGTGTGCAGATCTTCCACCGAGTGGCAGGTCAGTTCCGGGAAGGTCGGTACGCATTTGGGGGAGGGGCCGCGTTCGCCGACGATCAATTCGCCGTCGCCGATATAGAGGGTTTTCCTTTGGCAGATTTCCTTGAAGGTCAAGGCGCGAAGAACCGGCAGGGAATGCTTGCCGAGGTTTTCCCGGTAGAATTCGGTTTCAATCAGGGCGCGTTCAATCGATAGGGATGGCTTGGCATCAAAGCTTTCTTTGCGAAGCCGCTGTATTCTGTTGTTCATGCTATCCTCCAAAACGGACGCGAAGCCCGTATTCCTTTAGAATTTCCATGGTGCGGGTTTTTTCTTCTGCACCGGGGGGGACAAGTTTCGCTCCCGGGTTCTCCATGCCGAGCCGGGCATACTTGCTTTTTGCGGCTCCTTGATAGGGGAGCAGGTCGATTTCGCCAACCCCGGGCAAAGCGGAAACAAAGGCACCGGTTGCGCGGATGTTGGCCTCGTCGGTGTTAATGCCGGGAATCAGGGGGAAGCGGATGCGCAGAGCCGTTCCCGCGTCCACCAAGGCTGCGATGTTTTGCAGAATTCGCTCGTTCGGCACGCCGGTAAAGCGCTGGTGGGCGTCGCTGTCCATCTGCTTGAGGTCGAACAGAAACAGGTCGGCATGCTCCGCAATCTCCAACAGGGTGTCGGTTGGGGCATGGCCGCAGGTGTCCACCGCTCGGTGGATATGCCCCTTTCCGCAGGCCTTGAGCACTTCCAGCAGGAAAGCGGGCTGCTGGAGGGGTTCGCCACCGGAAAAGGTTACTCCGCCTCCCGACTGTTCATAGAAGGGTCGGTCTTTCATCAGTTCGGCCATCAGTGCGGGAACGTCGGTTTCCCATCCCGTGGCCTCGTGCGCCAGTGCCGGGCAGACGCGAACGCACTCCATGCCAAGGGTGCAGCGGGTTTCATCGCGGGCAATGCCGTCCGGGGAAAGCGATAATGCCAGCGCGGAGCAGGCCTCGACGCAGGCGCCGCATCCAACGCACCGGTCGTTGTCGGTGACCACCTCGATCGACGGCTTCAACCCTTCCGGATTGTGGCACCAAATACACGAGAGCGGGCAACCCTTGAAAAACACCGTGGTACGGATGCTAGGGCCGTCGTGGATCGCATAGCGCTTTATCGCAAAGATTGTTCCCTTCACCGCGTTCATAAGGCCGCTATGCATACTCAAACGACGCGTGGATAGCAATCTCAAAGCTTTGCCCAAGAGAAGATATATGAATAACATGATAACCATGTCTGGATATTATGGTCGAGAGAAGCTACCTTGCTCTCCGGAGGCCGTATATGCACATACGAAACCACATAACCATTCTAGGGCTGGCATTCATCACGGGATGCTCCGCCGCGTCCGAACCACAAGAGGAAACCAATATGCACTCGTTTACGAATCGCTTGGCACAGGAAAAGAGCCCGTATCTTTTACAGCACGCGCATAATCCGGTGGACTGGTATCCTTGGGGTGAAGAGGCGTTTGAAAAAGCCCGGGCGGACGACAAGCCGATCTTTCTTTCGATTGGCTATGCGACCTGCCATTGGTGCCATGTGATGGAGCACGAGTCTTTCGAGAACGAGGAGATTGCCGCATTGATGAACGAAGCCTTCGTCTGCATCAAGGTTGATCGCGAAGAACGCCCGGACATCGACAACATCTACATGACCGTCTGCCAAATGATGACCGGTTCGGGCGGTTGGCCGATGACGATTGTAATGACGCCGGAAAAGAAACCCTTTTTCGCGGCAACCTATATCCCGCCGGAAGGGCGCTTCGGGCGGATCGGCATGAAGCAGTTGATCCCGCGCCTTTCCGATGCATGGGAAAACCGCCGCGACGAGGTGTTGAACTCGGCAAGCGAGATTACCGCCGTGCTCGGGAAACAAACGGCGCAGGGTTCCGGTGCGGAGCTGGAGCCAAAACTCTTGGAGGCGGGGCGCAAGGAGTTGATGCGGCGCTATGACAAACGGCATGGTGGATTCGGTTCACAGCCCAAGTTCCCGACTCCGCACCAGTTGGTATTCCTGTTGCAACATGGCGACGACGAGGGCATCGCCGCAGTTGAACATACGCTGGAAGAGATGCGCAAGGGCGGTATTTTCGACCAGCTCGGCTTCGGGTTCCATCGCTATTCCACCGACCGGGAATGGCTCGTGCCGCACTTTGAGAAAATGCTCTACGACCAGGCGTTGCTAGCCATCGCCTACACCGAGGCCTACGAACTGACCGGCAAGGAATTCTACGCCGAGGTCGCCAAGGAAATCCTGACCTATGTGCAACGCGACATGACCGCGCCGGAAGGCGGTTTCTATTCCGCCGAAGACGCCGATTCGGAAGGCGAAGAGGGTCTGTTCTATGTCTGGACCGCCGCCGAAATGAAGGAGCTGCTGGGCGATGACCATGGATTTATTTCCACGGCATGGAATATTGCGGAAGCCGGAAACTTCCGCGATGAAGCGAGCGGGAAAATGACGGGAAAGAATATTCCCCACCTGTCAAAACTGCTGGGCGCGGACGACGCGGAACGGCTTTCCGCGCCACGCAAGAAACTGTTCGATGTCCGCGAAAAGCGCATCCACCCGCTCAAGGACACCAAGATACTGACCGACTGGAACGGGCTGATGATTGCCGCGTTTGCAAAAGCCGCCCGCGCTTTTGGGAACGATGGTTTCCTGCAGACGGCTATCGCGGCCAACGCCTTCGCTGAAGCGGAAATGAAACAAGAAAACAACGGGCTGTGGCATCGCTACCGCGACGGGCACAAGGCCATTCAGGGGCACTTGGAAGACTATGCGTTCATGATCTTTGGTCTTCTGGAACTGTATGAAAGCACACTCGAAATCCACTATCTGGAAACCGCGCTGAAGTATAACGAAATCCTGACAGCATCATTTGTGGACAAGGCCGGGGGCGGCTATTTCATGACGGCGGACGACGCGGAAAAACTGATTGTCCGCCCGAAGGAGCTATACGACGGTGCGATTCCATCGGGTAATTCGGTGCAAATGCTCAACCTGCTCAAGCTCGCGCGTTTGACGGGGCGGTCCGAACTGGAACGACAAGCCGTCGAAACCGGAAAAGCCTTTAGTGAATCAATGACTCGTTCGCCCTCCGGTTTTTCGCAGGCGTTGATTGCATTGGGATTTGCGCACGGCGATACACTTGAAATTGTCGTGGTTGGCGATCGCGACAGCGAAGAGACCCGAAAGATGCTCGAAACCATTTCCATGGTCTACAAGCCCGGCAAGGTTGTGCTGTTCAAGGATTCGGCGGATACCGGCAAGCTCGCGCAGATTGCCCCCTTCACGAAAGAGCAGGGAATGGTCGATGGAAAGACGACGGTCTACCTCTGCCGCAACTTTGCCTGCGAGCAGCCCATCAACTCGATTGAAAAGTTAAAGAAACGATTGAAGTAGGATTGAAGTAGAATGGGCATCTTGCCCATTGGCTCCGTGTATGGGGATCACGGGAAGAATACCCGTGCCACACCCAAAGCCTTCGACAAAATCCGGCTCGTTTAAGGGCGACAAGGGGGAAAAATGTTTCTATAAACTGTTTGCATCAATTGCTGGGGAGGGGGGACTGCATAATGAAGAGAATACTGATGATGGTCTTGGTGGGATTTGGAATGCGGGCCGGTTTCGCCGAACGGCTTATTCGACCGGTCCAAGACAGGCCAAACATCCTGCTGATGATGGTGGATGATCTGGGGTTTGCCGACTTTGGTTGCTATGGTAGCGAGATCGAGACGCCACGCATCGATGCGTTGGCCGAGAGCGGGCTTCGCTTTACGCAGTTCTACAACACGGCCAAATGCC
>DAOVNC010000259.1 GCA_030630445.1 Kiritimatiellales bacterium
AGGCTCCAACACGCCCGGCGACGGATTGCGCTGAAGGAACGGAACCCCTTGGCTGGCTAGACGGAGACGACGACGCGCGGCGGGGGGGAGGCCGGGATCCCGGCGCGGCATCGGCTACCATGCCTTGGCCATAGCCTGCCTGCGCACTGTCCTTTGCGTGTTTGGCGGGTTTGTATTCCACCGCATAGGTTTCCACTTCGCCGGTAATCAGGTGCTCAAGCGTCACGCCGGCAAAGTCGATCGATTTGATCGCCCACTCGCCGAGGAAATCCGCGATTGGCTTGCGCGGATCGCGGTTGCCGTCCACCTGGGCCAGCGCGGCTTCCTCGTCGCCCTGCCAGACGCGCAGGTTGGCCTCGGGTCTGGACTTGAGGGAAAAGACGGCGTTGCGCCCGGTGCCAATATAGACGCCCTTCACCACGAGGTCGGGGAAGGCATTTTCGCCGGTGGCGACGCGTTCTGGAACAAACAGGTGCTTGGCCACCACCTCTTCCATGGTTGGAACGAAATCGTCGAGCACCAGGTTTTCGGGCACCCGCAGCACGGAACCCCCGGAGTCCGGGTCGGTATCGATTTTAAACGGTGTACGCATGCCGGAAGCCACCATGAGCGCTCCTACGGCGCATAGGGTTCCAAGGGTTGGAATCGTGTATTTTGAAATATCGATATTCATTCCCCATCCTCCTTGTCGCGGCTATTGATTTGGATCGACATTCTGAAATACATGCTCGGATCCTTGGTTTTTTCCCCCACGGCCTTTTTTGATTTGCTGGAGCTTTTCCCCTTGGTCGACGGCTTCCTCGGCTTGGGGGCAACCAGCGAGATATCGTTGATCAGGATCAGCGGGCGATAGGTTTCGACGCGGTAGAGAAACTTGAGAATTTCCGGGTAGCGTCCGCGCCCCTTGACGGTCAGGTTCATTTGGTTGGCGCCAGCTCCAATGGAAGAGCGGCCGGCCGATACATCCATGCCCATATCGGGGCCTAGCTCGTTGAGCAACTTGATCATCATGGTCTGCGTCATGATCGGGTTTTCGATGGGCGGGAAGAGCAGGTCGCCCGCATCGCGCAGGGCATCGCGCAACTGCTCGTTCTCAAGCTGAATGGCACCGGCGTCGTTCAGCATTCCGTTGAAATCCTCCAGCAGGGCCACTTCGTCCTCCAGCATTTCCGTCTGCTCCAGCCGGTAGGCCGCCGCTGCTTTCGTGGCGGGATAAACCACCACGCCGAACAGCAGCACCGCACCACCTGCGATCAAATACAGCCGCTCCCGGCGCGACATTTTAAGCATCTTCTTCATCGGGATTCCTCAGGGTTGCAGACAGGTTGAATTCGTGGTAGTCGTCGACTTCTTTGTCGATATCCGACGTGCTGATGGTATCCACCATCGGAATGGCCATCACCCGTTCGGGCAATCGCTCGGGCTCCTTGGAAGAGCCCCTCATGCGGATACCCTCGCCGTTTTTATAGCTGATCGAGTACAGAAAGGTGTCCTCCGGCAAGGCTTCCGAAAGCTCCTTGAGCACCTCCATCACACTAACGTGCTGCCGGCAGATATCATCCAGCCGGTAGAGTTGGCGCTTGAGCTCGCGGTTCTTATCCTTCATCCGCTGGATAGGTGCAACGCGGCGTCTGACCCTGGAAAGCTCCTCGGCCACTTGCTTGCGCTGAAGCGCAGGCGCTCCCGTCCTGAAGGCCAGCCCGGCAACCAGTTCGATGGCCAGCAAGGCACACAGGCCATAGATAATCATTGATCGTTTACTGATCGGAACCTTGCGGCCATGGGTTTCCACCAAATTCAGGCTGGAAGGAATCTCCGCCGAGGCGGCCAGCAGGACATCGGTCAGCGGCTCTTCCGCCTGAGCGGCCGCCACCAAGCTTTCCGGCAGGTCGAGCGGATGCACGTGCAATCCAAACGCCGTACCCAGATTGGTTTCGAACGTCTCCGTCAGCTTCGCGCCACCGGTCAGCCATACGCGGCCGACCCCTTCGTCGCCCAGCCACTCCTTGTGCTTGGCGGCCATTTGGCGCGCGGCCGTCACCACCCGTTCCGGGCTAAAGCCCAGTGCATCGCGGACGAGCAACTGCGAATCCTGCAACTGCCCTTCCCCATACAGGCAAAGCTCCACATTCCGGACATCGGCAACCACCAGCAGGGTCGGCACGCTTCCAAGGGTTGGAACGATTGCCGAACTGAACGGTACCGCCTCGTCGATCGGCACCCCGACCTCCTCGAAGCACCCGGCCAACGCACGGACTTCCGACTGGCGAGCGGCCACAAGATTCAGAATCAACTGCTTTTCATCGGATGTCGGAGCCACCGACCAAGCCAACGCGCGGTCATTTTCCGGCAACGGCACGTGGCGCGTCGCCTCGAGCTCGATCATGTTTCCAATGTCGTTCTGCACCATCGCCGGATAGCGCAGCGTTCGTTGCATCACGCTATTGCGCGGAACGCACAGCGTCACCCGCGACGGCGTCTTTTCGACCGACTGCATCAATTCCGCGACCACTTCGTAGACCCGCTCGTCACGCGGCAGCCGCTCCATGAATTTAATATGCGCGCCCAGCACGGTGTAGTTGATGAAAACCACATCGACCGACTCGTCTCGGAACAGGATGCACATGTTTGCTTTTTTAACCATTGGCTTCGCCTATTTTCAGTTTTAAGTGGCTACGTTCAACGTCCAAATTCATCCTCTTCGGGAACACCGTAGGCGAGGATGCGTTCGACGGCCTCTGCTCCGGCGTTTTCGAGCATGTCTTCAATGCGATAGGTTTCGTCCTTTCCTGAAAGGACGAGCCTCAACAAGATGATGTGACGCGAAAAATAGACTGGTTCCGCTTGCTGCTCTTCCTCCTCGTGGAATTCGTACTCGGCCTCCATGCCGAAATCCTCAGGAACAAACCCCTGTGCAACGAGATAGAGGTGTTGTGGTTTTCGCTCGATTTTCCGGAAGCGCTCCTCTTCCTCGCGGGCGCGCTCTGTATCGGACGGCAAAATGCCGTCGATGATATATTTCCGTGACGCAATCCCCTCGGGACTGTTGTCGCCCATGAAATAGCGCAGCAGACCGCCGCCAACCAATATTCCATCCTCGATTCGCACGGGATTGCCGTAGCCATAGAACATTTCCGGTGTAAAGCCGTAGACCAGCAGGAGTTCCTCGTAGCGGCCGAGCGGGGCGTTCTTCACATGGCGCGGATTTTCCAAGGATTGGTAGAAATCCTCCTCCGCACCGTTTGCGCGCGTCAGGTTGTCGGAATCGATCCAATCGTGGAACGCATCGACAAGTGCGTTGCGGTCATCGCCCTCTTCGATCCCGCAGGCGACTTCCAAAAGGCGGTGCCAATCGTTCACGCTGACCCGATTGGGATCCATGGCGCTGGGTTTATATATGATTCGGTACGATGCCAGCCCGCGCCCCAGCCCGTATCCTTCGCGATAAAGCGCCAACTCCTCGATTTGCGATTCATGGTCCTCGTCGCCGGTCACAAAAAAAGCGTTACCGTATTCATCCGCATAGAGAGCGGTTTTTTTTCGCGCCAGCTCCATGCGGGCGAGCGCCAGCGCACTGCGAGCCAACTGGAAGTTCATCGCTTCCTCATAGTGGCTACCCGCCGCCTTGAGTTCGCTTTTCATGCCTGCGCCAAAATCGGCAATCAGCACCGCCAGAACAACCGCCACCGCCAGCACCATGATGAGTGCGGAGCCTTCCTTGCGATTCCTTCTGTGTTTATCCGCGTTCATCCGTGGCTAAATTCCCTTCCGACGTATCGAATAATCAAAAAACAGCGACTCGCTTCCAACCTTTGGAAGATCGAGCACGAGCTCGATAAAATCAGGGAGACGCACCGAATAATCGGTATCAATATCGTCCGGCTCCATCTCCTCGGCTTCCGGTTCATCGGTAAACCCACTCTGTTCTAATTCCCAGTAGCGGAAAAAAATATTGGACGCATCGGCCAGCAACAGGACTTCCTGCGCAGGCAACCAATCCTCCGGAAAATCCTCGTCGCCCCAGTCCTCGCCGACGGGATTGTCGATCCCTTGCAGATACGAAATATCCTTCAGCCACAGGCTGTAGCGCCCCGTTTCCTCATCCATCCGCGCCTCGACCTTGATCCAATGCGTATAGCCATCGCGCTCGGCATCCAGAAACGGACGGTCCAGCACAAAACCGAGCACAAGTTCCTCTCCGAGAAACCGGTAGCGTCCGTCCGCCGCATCATAACCGGGGTCGTCCGCCAGCCCGTTGCGCTCCTGCGACGAAACCGTAACGACCTTCGCATCCCGCAGCGCACCGCCGAGCATGGTTTCAAACGATCGCATCCGCGTCAGGTTATCCATCGCGGTGGTTCCTTGTTCGATCGACGCCATCGAGTTTTGCAGCACCCCCGCAATCGATCCGCCCAGAATGCCCAGCAATGTCAGCGCCACCAGCAGTTCCAAGAGGGTGAAGCCGCTGCTACGGCCTTGGAGTGCGGCGGGAAGCGAAGCACCACACCGCTTTTGCGCCTGCATAGCCACGGGAAAGCGGTGTCGCCCGTTGGTTGCCACCGCACTCCAGAAAGCACGTTTCTCACTATACGATCCTATCTTCATTTCACCTAATTACCGCCCCTGAAAAAGTTCCAATCCCTGGAGCTCTACTTTGCGTCTTAGCTCGCCGCCCTCGACATCGCTCCACTGCACGAGGACCGACATGGCATACGGCTTCAAACCGCGCGATCTTCCCGCCTCGTCGGAGGTGACGCCCGGCAGGTCGTCATCCATTTCTTCAACTTCGGCGGTCCAGATATAGCGGCCTTCCTCGCCCTCGATTTCCGTATTCGGAATATATTTGAACCGCCGCAGCGCATTCATCTCCCGCGTCGCAATCCGGATCGCACGGGCATGATCCTCCGAAAAAGAGACCTCCTTCATATGATGGCCCAGCGCCACCAGCATGCCCGACACGCCAATGGCAAACACCACCAAAGCCACCAACACTTCAAGCAGGCTGAAGCCTGCATGATTCTGGAGTGCGGCGGGAAGCGAAGCGCCACGCCGCTTTTGCGTATGCATAGCCACGGGAAAGCGGTGTCGCCCGTTGGTTGCCCCCGCACTCCAGAAAGACTTTTCCATCATTCCACCAATCCAATCCGACTCACAATCTTCAGTCTTCCCGTCAGAATATCGGCGGCGATGTCGAGCCGGACGTCTTCGTAGAAGAGGCTAACGCCGCCGCCGTCGCTACCCCCGAAATGGGTAAAGGAAAACGCGCGAACCTCCCCCTCCGGCGGGTCTTCCAAAGAGAGGAAGTCCGGCGTCGGCTCCTCCATTGCCCGGAAGGTTTCATCCTCCTCGGTCAGCGCGGCAATCTGGTCGACGGCGGCGGCGTTAGC
>DAOVNC010000292.1 GCA_030630445.1 Kiritimatiellales bacterium
CGGAACGGAGTGGGTGGCCGCCCACTCGGCCAAAGTCGTCTTGACCGGATTCAGCACGCCGACGGCATCGAGGTCGAACCCCGCCGAGCCGATGGTCGGATACGGATCGTAGATCACCTCCCCGCGCGCATCGGATGCGGAACCATCGCCCACCACATCGATCAGGCGAACGTGGGTAATATGGCCGAGATCCAGTAGCGGGAAATCGTTGGTCAGCGCCGTTGCGAAGGCGGGCGAGAAATCGGTGTTCCCGGCAAGCTGGGAGTGATAGGCAGTCCGCAGTTCGTTGAGGTCGAATGGGGTGCCGTAGCCCTGCCGGCATTTCCCCGCCAGGCCATAAATCAACTCGGTAAAAACAGAGCCAAACGCCCCGACAGGATCCGGCGTGTAGGAGTAGTTCGGGAAGCGCACATAATTCATCCCATCCGATGAAACCTCCACATGAGCCAATTCCAAGAACACGTCGTCGAAGCTGTTTTCAAAAATGGCAAAGTCGGCACCCGGCCCGTCCGCGATCCCATGCGGGAAGGTTAGCGTGATTTGCCCGCCGCGCCCCAATGAAACAATATCGAACGACGTTCCCTCCGCTGGACCTAGCGCCTTCTCCGGAGTTGTCCAGATTTCGTCCACGGCCTCGCCATACTGCATGTCGAGGTAGCCGTCGGCCCACGCCACGATGGCATTGCTGGACATGTGGATGGCGGTCGAACCCGGTTGCCCCGCCGCCGGAGCGGAAAGAACATGGTTCGTTCCATAGTAGGACTCGCTCGCCACCGCCCCGCTTCCAAGGAGCGGAAGGAGCAGCAATACCATGGCTATGATTCTTTTTTTCATTTTAATACACCCAGGTTATGCCCATCCGGAAACTACGCCCGGAGCCGGGATAGTACGCCCCGCTGTAGGCGGAGGAAGCATAGACTTCATCAAATAGGTTATGAACCGCAAAATAGAGGCTGACATAGTCCGACATAGTTACGTTGGCACGCAGACCGAACAGCCCGTACGGATCCATCTTTCGCGCCGCGTTGGCCTCGTCGCCACCCTGGTACTGCTCCGACACAAAGGTATAGGAGGCCGTCAGCCGGAACTCCGGGACCGGCTCGACCCACGCCGAAGTCGTCCCATAGGCCCACGGGACCAGCGGCACCAGGTTCCCATCGTTCGGCCCGCCATCCATCCGCGCATCGACAAAGGTCCAGCGGGTGGAGGCCCCGTACCACGCGCGGGCCCACGCCAGCCCGGTTTCCGCCCCGACCCGGCGGGTGGCGCCAACGTTTCGGTTTAGGTTGGCCACGGGGTCGTAGGCAATTTCATTCCCGAGCATGAGGTAAAACCCGGTGAGCGATGCCGCCCACTCGCGCCCTGTATATTTCGACCCGAGTTCAAAATTGTTTCCCGTCTCCGGGTCGAGATCCTCGTTGAGCGGATCACTCAGCGGGAAGCCCTGGTAGGCGGCGGTTTCGTCGAGCGTGGGATAGCGGTAGACGCGGTCGTAGCCCGCGAAAACATCCAAGTGATCGGAAAGCGAATGCGAAACGGAAAGCTCTGCCGACCACCCCTGCTTCTCCACCAGTCCGTCGTAGGATTTGCCGGGGTCGACGTCCGGCGGGTTTTTATAGTTGGGGTTTGGAAACGGGCCAATGAACGGCGGAAGCTGGTTCGCAACATACTCGACATAGCGGTTGTCCGTCCCGGCATATTCATAGCGTGCGCCACCGTTGAGGATCGTCTTTCCCGAAAAGGTGCGCTGGGCAAAAGCGTAGGGGGCGGCGGAGATCCGGTCTAGCTCCGCCCATGATTTGACGATGTCGCGGGATTCATCCAGATAGTTTTCCACATCGAGCCGGTCGTAGTTGCAATCAAAACCCGCCATCCAAAAGTTATCCTCCGAACCGAAGCGGGCGCGCGGGCCGAAGGAAAATCCGAGCTGCCGGTTCCAGCTGTAGATTCCGCTAAAGGTTGATTCGCGGTCGCGAAAGTTCAAACCCGTATTCACACGCGCCACGCCCCACTCGCGCTCCGTCTCGTAGAGCAGGGTGGACAGCGCATTCCAGTCGTCGGAAAACTGGTCGCCAAGGTTGCTCGACTGCGTGGGATCGTCCTGCATCTGTTGATAGGTCAACGGCCCCGGAAACTGAATATGGCTCTTCCCGCCCGAGACGCGTAGCGTCAGTATGTCGGTGTCGTTCACGAACCATCCCGCGCCGGCGTTGACAAGGGTTGCGCGCGAGGTGGAGTTGGAGCGGTAGCCGTCGGAGGCATAGCCGCTGATGCCCACGAGAAAGTCGGCATCGCCCACGGCTTGGCCATAGCTGATCGCCCCGGAACGGTAGCCAAAGCTTCCGAGTGCCCCGTCGACCTGAAGCCCGGCATCGTCGCCGCGCTTGGTGGTAATCTTTACCACACCCGCGAGCGCGTGGTTGCCGTAGAGCACGTTTTGCCCGCCGCGGATCACCTCGATCTTTTCGATGTTGGAGACCGGCAGGCTCTGCCACTCGATGCCACCCATATCCGGTCGGTTGGCCTTGTGGCCGTCCACCAGCACGAGGGTGCGCAGATGGCTGTTTTCGCCAAAGCCGCGCATCGAAATTTGGCCATCGTTGCCGTTGCCCGTCGTGCTTCGAATAAGCACATTGGCCTCGCTCTGCAACAGTTCGGGAACCGAGGCCGCGCCCGAGCGCTCGATGGTTTCACGGCCGATCACCGTGACGTCGGCCACCACATCCACCGCCATTAGATCCAGGTCGTCCAGCCGCGGTGCCGACACAATGATCGTCCGGTTGGTTCCCGCAAAGGCGGGAGCCAGCAGGAACAAGCACGCAAGCAACCGGAACAACATGGATCCTTTCGGGGGGTTAGCGCTTAAGACGCCGGCGAAAAAGAACCATGCCGCCAAAGCCCGAGAGCATCAGCATGATGGTTCCCGGCTCCGGAATCGCCGCAACGCTCAGATCGTCCATCGCAAAATAAGCGGGCGTGTTCATGCCAAAGTCACCGTTGTCCGTGGAGGAGAGCGAAAAGCCCAGCGACTTTACATTCGCACCCAGCGAACTCAGATCCACAAACGTCCAATCCTCCACGATCGAACCCGTTGCACCCGTGTAGTCGGCCAAACGGAAATCAATCGCTCCCACACTCGCCGCACCGCTATCGAAACCTTCAACCGTCAGGGTAAACACATCGTTGCTCGCCGTAGTGAACGCCCGCGCCGGCCCTTCACCATTCAAGATAGCCAGCGCGACATAGGTCGTGTTGTTCACATAAAACCCATTTACCGTCGTCGCCACCGGAAGCGTCACAATGGAACGCTGAACCCAAGGCTGGTACGACACGCCATAGGACCCCGAATCGCTCCGATCCATCCCATCGCCATACACCGCATATTGATTGCCCCAGCCCGAAGTTGTGGTGTCGTTCACGCTCGAATAGGTCATCCCGTCCCACGCCCCTCCGCCCCACGAAACCTCATGGCTAAACGTCGCGCCGCCATCCACCCAGTCGTGCGAGCCATCCACGGGGGAACTAAAGTAGGTGTTGTTCCCCGTCGTGCTTTGCCCGTCAAAGTTAATAACGACATCCGCGAACGTTGCGCTGGCCAAGGCGGCACATGCAACCAGTAGTGCTTGTTTCTTCATTTCTTCATTCCTTTCGCCTGTAGATCGCAGGCGTTTGAGTTTAATTGCAAACCCTCTTCCACCGGCAAAAAGAAAACCGTTCCAAAGGCCAGGGAACGGTTGATCCGCTGAGCCTCCTTGAATGCGAAAGAGTCCAACATCTTGAAGACCTGAACGGTCTGGCTTCGGGCATCGCCCGTTACAGTTGCGCTACAGCGTCGGATTTCCACCGAACTTCCATCAGGTTCTTCAAAGGACGGCAATCTATGCGCTCGCCCCATTCCTGTCAACCATCCTCCGTCCCCATTTCGGAATGCGCTTTCCAACACCGGGGGAACAATCTATGTTGCCTCCCTGACGATATTGAAAAAGGACACCCCCATGTATGAACTGATGATCAAAGGCGGACCCGTGATGTGGCCGCTGCTGGCGTGCTCGGTTGTGGCGCTCGCTGTGGTGTTCGAGCGCCTGCTGTTTTGGCTGGTGGTCTCCATCCGCAAGGACCAGAAACGGATCAACCGCATCTTCACCCTTACCGAAAAGGGCGACTTCGACATGGCCATTACGGAGGGCGAATCCACCCGCTGCCTCGTCTGCCGCATCCTCACCGCCGGGCTGTTGCACCGCAACTATGGGCTCACCCAATCGCTCGAAGCCGCCGCGATGCAGGAGATTGAAAAGATGAAGCGGTCGCTCTCCGTACTCGACACCATTATTACCCTCGCGCCCCTACTCGGCATTCTCGGCACCGTCGCAGGTATTATTGTCTCGTTCGACCTGCTTGGCGCGGCGGGTCTCGAAGATCCCAAAGCCGTCACCGGCGGGATTGCCCAGGCGCTCATCACCACGGCGACGGGTCTGGCCATCGCCATCGTCGCCCTGCTCCCCTACAACGCCCTCACCCGCAAGGTCGAAAAAGTCACCCGCCACCTCGAACAGCTCACCACCTGCTACGAAGTCACCGTCCAGAAAGGGGTGGAGCGAAACCTGAAACTTGAAACCTGAAACTTGAAGCCTACGCATTACGAATTACTCGTTATGCATTAAAC